>NZ_JABXEM010000666.1:0-402 GCF_013372595.1 Myxococcus sp. AM011 | reverse complement strand
GCTCCGCACGGTCTGCGAGATCTGCACGCCCCTGGGTATGTGCGCGCGTATGCCTACGACCAAGATGAAATCGACGAGGTGATCACCGAGTTGGCCCAGCAGATCTTGATGCCGCGGTTGCCGCCCAAGGGTTTGAGCCAGGAGGAGTTGCGCGCACTCAAGCCGTGGGAAGGACCGCGGCACTTTGTGCTCATCGACGACGTGCAGGACCTGCGGCCGGCTCAGAGCTACCCACAGAAGCCGCCGGTGGGTGCGGCGCTGTGGAAGTTGATGGAACGCGCCCGCCAGGTCGGTTTGCACGTATTCAGCACGCGCAACAGCGCGAACTGGGCCACGATGCCGATGGACCCCTGGGTGAAATCCCAGACCTCGGCGAAAGTGGCCCAGTTGTATATGGATAAC
>NZ_JABXEM010000665.1:0-408 GCF_013372595.1 Myxococcus sp. AM011 | reverse complement strand
GATTATTTCCGGTGCAATTATAGTAGTGTTTTTTACGCTTTATACTCACTCGGGAATGGTATCTGGAGGTAAGTTATTCGATAGTGCATTTGGATTAAATTATCATTTTGGATTAGTTTTAGTAGCTGCAATCGTTATTGCATATACATTTTTCGGTGGCTATTTAGCCGTGTCTATAACAGATTTTTTTCAAGGGGTAATCATGTTAATTGCCATGGTAATGGTACCGATAGTTGCAATGATGCAATTGAGTGGTCTTGATACATTATCACAAGCAGCAGCGTTAAAACCTACAAACCTAGATTTATTTAGAGGGACGACAGTGATAGGTATTATTTCGTTCTTTGCTTGGGGCCTAGGTTATTTTGGGCAACCTCATATTATTGTTCGTTTTATGTCTATTAAATC
>NZ_JABXEM010000664.1:0-408 GCF_013372595.1 Myxococcus sp. AM011 | reverse complement strand
GTGCGGGACTGGCGCGTTTCTGTCACCGATAAGATAGTTGATTCGGTATGTGCAGTTACCGGACGGGTGCAGCATCCCGCCGATGACCCGTTCTGGACTCAGGACGCGCTCGTGGATCAGGCGATCGAGCACCTTCTGGACCTGTGGCCCGAGACCGACAAATACGGCTTCCTTGAGCTCCTCGACCTCCGCCGCAAAGTATTCGAGCAGGTATTTCCGCAGCAGCGGATGCTTGGTCATATCTGGAGTGCCACGGTAATCACCGTCCTTGACGAACACCGGATAGCGTAGGAGAGAGGTAGTCTGCACCAAGTGCTGTGACCTGGAGAATAGGTCGGCCGAATCGCTCAGGCCGAGCCACTTTTGGAAGCCCCAATGGTTGAGTTGATTGATCAGGTTACTCCGCAG
>NZ_JABXEM010000663.1:0-415 GCF_013372595.1 Myxococcus sp. AM011 | reverse complement strand
CTCTACGCCAGCCTCGTGAACATCAATGCCTATCACCAGCCGGGCGTGGAGGCGGGCAAGAAGGCCGCGGGCCGCGTGTTGGAATTGCAGGGCAAGCTGCTGGCGAAGTTGCAGACGGCGAAGACGGAGGCGCGCTCGGCGGATCAACTGGCCCAGGACATCGGCGCGCCGGACGAGGCGGAGACGGTGTTCAAGCTGCTGGAGCACCTGTCCGCCAACGGTGACCACGGCGTGAAGCGCTCCGGTGGTGAGCGCCCCGCGGAAGCCCGCTTCCAGGCGGGGTAGCGGACACTGTGATTGCCCGGCGGGGCAATGCTTGACGGGCCCGGGCGGCGGATAGCCTGGGCCGTCATGGGACAGGGCCTCGCCGGGGCTGTGCAGGGGTTGAGCTGGGCGCGCGCGCACTCCGTGGGGA
>NZ_JABXEM010000662.1:0-419 GCF_013372595.1 Myxococcus sp. AM011 | reverse complement strand
CTGTGACAAGCCAGCCAGCAGCTTGTGCGTGCTCTGCGTGGCATAGACCAGCGCATCCTTGCTGCGCGGACGGCCGTGGCCGATCGCGTGCATGTTCTCGTAGAACGGGTGGAACGACGCGTGCGGCAGCCACGCTTCGTCAAAGTGCAGTGTGTCGATTTCGGTCGACAGCATGTTCTTGATCATCTCGGCGTTGTACAGCACGCCGTCGTACGTACCCTGCGTGATGGTCAGGATGCGCGGCTTCTTGTTCTTGGCCTTGCTGGCAAACGGATGGTCGGCGATCTTCCTGGCGATCGTTTCCGGCTCGAACTCGCTCTTCGGGATCGGGCCGATGATGCCGAAGTGGTTGCGCGTCGGCATCAGGAACACGGGGATCGCGCCCGTCATCATGATCGCGTGCAGATTCGACTTGTGGC
>NZ_JABXEM010000661.1:0-420 GCF_013372595.1 Myxococcus sp. AM011 | reverse complement strand
GGCTAATAAAGATCTTACCTAATGGAGTAAGAACGTTATTTACAATACTATCTTTGATTTCAGGCTGGTTATGTAAAACAGCCCCGACAACTATCCCTAGGATTAAAGCAATTAAAATTTGCCATGCAAGGCTAAATTTAAAATTCTTCATAAGACAATCCTTATGCACCGCAAAGTATCAAATATGAGATGGAGAAGACCACTACTTTAGAGTGAAACCTCAATATGTACACGAATTTCCAAACAGAAATTTAAATGCACAAGCAAATCACAACCCGCCGATCCGGCGAAGTAAACAACAATGCCTGTTGACGATCCAACATGTCAACGATCGGCACATTCTATTGAGATTTGCCAATTAAACAAGTCCAATTTATATCTAAATAGGTCAAAGCCTAGATTTATCCGTCAATAATCTAT
>NZ_JABXEM010000660.1:0-420 GCF_013372595.1 Myxococcus sp. AM011 | reverse complement strand
GTGCAGATCGTGCGCCCGACCGCCGTGGTCAAGAGCGAGCGCGTGGAGCGCGAGAAGCAGCAGCCGCTGTTTGTCGACATGCACGATTCCGACCTGCCCCCGCTCGCGCTGCTCGATCCGATTCCGCCGGTTGTGGAAACCGTGAGCGCCGAGACGCTGGAATTCACCTCGCGCCTGATCGAGAAGAAGCTCAAGGATTTCGGCGTGGAAGTGCAGGTGGTGGCGGCCTATCCGGGCCCGGTCATCACGCGCTACGAAATCGAGCCCGCCACGGGCGTCAAGGGCAGCCAGATCGTCAACCTGGCGAAGGACCTGGCGCGTTCGCTGTCGTTGGTGTCGATCCGCGTGGTGGAGACAATTCCAGGCAAGAACTGCATGGGCCTGGAGCTGCCGAACCCGAAGCGCCAAGCGGTGCGCCTG
>NZ_JABXEM010000659.1:0-420 GCF_013372595.1 Myxococcus sp. AM011 | reverse complement strand
GCGCTGCGCCAGGAAATGGCGGCGAGCGAAAGCGAGCAGCAGCGGCCGCCGCTGGTCATGGTGGTGGACGACTCGGTCACCGTGCGCAAGGTCACCACCCGCCTGCTGGAGCGCAACGGCATGAACGTGCTGACCGCGAAGGACGGCGTGGACGCCATCGCCCAGCTCCAGGAGCATCGTCCGGACATCCTCCTGCTGGACATCGAGATGCCGCGCATGGACGGTTTCGAGGTCGCCACCCTGGTGCGTCACGACGAACGCCTGGGCAACCTGCCGATCATCATGATCACCTCGCGGACCGGCGAGAAACACCGCGAGCGCGCGCTGGGCATCGGCGTCAACCAGTACCTCGGCAAGCCTTACCAGGAAACCGAGCTGCTCGAAGCCATCCAGTCCCTGGTCGGCCAGCATGAGTGAGCG
>NZ_JABXEM010000658.1:0-420 GCF_013372595.1 Myxococcus sp. AM011 | reverse complement strand
GGGTGGTGCGGGTGACGACGACGGAGGCCTTCGCGGTGAACACGTTGTTGCCGCGCTTCGCGCCGTTCCGCGAGCGGCATCCGGGCATCGAGGTGCGGTTCCTCACGGACTACGGGGCGCTCGACTTGAGGCGGCGCGAGGCGGACGTGGCGGTGCGACTGACGCGGCCGAGCGAGGCGTCGCTGGTGGCGCGCAAGGTGGGGGACATCGCGATTTCGCTCTATGCGTCGGAGGCATATGTCGCGCGTCGGGGGTTGGCGGACCCGGCGACGGGGTTCGCGGGGCATGACGTGATTGGGTACACGGGGGCGGCCGCGAAGTGGCCGGAGGCGCGGTGGTTGGAGTCGGAGGGGGCGTCCGCGCGGGTGGCGGTGCGGTGCAACTCATTGCTGTCGGTGATGGCGGCGACGGTGGGGGGAC
>NZ_JABXEM010000065.1:0-42301 GCF_013372595.1 Myxococcus sp. AM011 | reverse complement strand
CGTGCGCTCGCATCGGCACGTCGCTCTTGCACGCCAGGCCCTATGACGCCCCCGCCCGCGGGAAGATGGAGCGCTTCTGGCGCACGCTGCGCGAGGGCTGCCTCGACTTCCTCGGGCCCGTCGCCTCGCTGCACGACGTCAATGTCCGCCTCTGCGCCTTCCTCGACGCGCACTACCACGTCACCTCGCACGCGGCCCTCATGGGCGCGACACCCAATACCGTCTTCGAGGCCGCGCCCCGGGCGCCCGATGGCTTCGACGAGGCGAAGCTGCGCGAGGCCCTCACCACCCGTACCCGCCGACGCGTGCGTCGCGACACCACCGTCGTCGTCGACGGTGCCGACTACGAGCTCGACGCAGGCCACCTCGCCGGGCGCCTCGTGTACCTGTGCCGCTGCCTTGTCGACCTGGGGGAGACGCCCTGGGCCGAATTCGAAGGCAAGCGCTACACCCTCCACCCAGTCGACGCCGTGAAGAACTCGCGCCGCAAGAGGCCGCTGCGTCGGCCTCCCGTCCACGACGAGACGTACCGGCCACACCCCGCGTTTGACCCGCCCCTGGCTCTGCTCGACCGCGCCGTCGGACGTCCTCCTCGGCATCGCGATGCAGGTGAGTCATGACGCCCGCCTACGTCACCCACTTCGGCTTCTCCGAGGCGCCCTTCTCCAAGGAGATTGCCGACGCGGACCTCTGGCTGCCGGCCTCCAAGACGGGCCTCGTCGAGGAGCTCTGCGAAGCCGTGCGCGAGCGGCAGAGTGTCATGCTGGTGGGCGAGCCCGGTGTCGGCAAGACGTGCGTCCTGCGCGCGCTGCGTCACCGGCTTCCCCAGGCGGGCTTCCGCCTCACCTATTGCCACAACGCCACGCTGGGCCGCCGCGACTTCTACCGCCAGCTGTGTCTTGCCCTCGGACTCACGCCGTCCGCCACCGCCGCCGCTGTCTTCTACGCCGTCTCCAGCCACGTGGAGGAACTCGGTCGCGAGCGTGTCCACCCCGTCTTCCTCCTCGACGAGGCGCACCTGCTCCACCAGGACGTGCTCGACCACCTCCACATCCTCCTGAACTACCAGTGGGATTCGAAGGCGCTCCTCTCCCTCATCCTCGTCGGCTTGCCCGAACTCGACTCTCGGCTCGCGATGCGCCGCAACCGGAGCCTCGCCTCCCGCCTCGCACGCCGGCTCGCCATCGACGCCCTTGGGCCCGATGACACCGCGGAGTACCTCCGCCTGCGCCTGAAGAACGCGGGCTGCGAGCGAGAGCTCTTCGCCTCCGACGCGATGGCGATGCTCCACGAGGCTGCCTCCGGCGCTCACCGCGACATCGACCGGCTCGCGACCACTGCGCTTCGCGAGGCCGCGCGTCGCAAGAAGAAGCTCGTCGAGCGCGACGTACTCGCACGCGTGCTCGACACCGACGCCGCCGCTCTGTAGGCCGCTCCCATCACCGAGCGCGCTCGCTGACGCTCGCGCTCGGTGATGCCCATCAACCAGGCGGAGCGCTAGTCCATCAACCAGCCTGCCTCGCAACAGCCAGAGACCGGTCGACTGAGTACACACGAGCGGCGGTGCTGGGGGCTCCAGAGGCCCAGCAGGTGGCGGACCGCTGGCACTTGCTGCTGAATGGACGGCAAATGATGGAACGCTGGATGACCAGCGCGCACCCCCGCCTTCGAGCGCTACCAGCCGTGTCGAGCGCAGACACTCCTCCCGCACGTCGTCACACCAGTTTCTCGCGAACTCACGCCGAAGCCCACGCCCGAGAGGAGAGCCGCTCCCGGCGTGTCGCTGCATTCGAAGCCGTACGGAGGCGTCACCTGGCCGGGGAGCCCCTGCTGAGAATCAGTCACACCCTGGGGCTTGCTCGCGGGACGGTGCGCAAATACGCCGCCGCCGAAGTCTTCCCTGAGCGCGCGGCGCGCGTGCCCAGACCGAGCATTCTCGACCCTTATCTGGAGTACCTGACGCGGCGACAAGTCTCGGGGTGTGAGAACGGCCGCGAACTCTGGCGGGAGATTCGCGCCCAAGGCTTTCGTGGCACCTCGCGGCAGGTCCACCGTTGGCTCCAGATGCAACGGACCGTTCGGCCTCGCTCAGGGGCGCGCGGCTACCCTGGCGGCAACTGGTGGTCGAATGGCATACGCCCTGACGCGCTCTGCTCGCCGAAGCAATTGGCTTGGTTGTGCGTGAAGAGGCCCTCGGAGTTGACCTCCGCGGAGACCGCGACGTTGGCGCGCATCGAGCAGGACGAGGAAGCGTCGCGTGTCGTCGCATTGGCCCGGCGGTTCTGCGAACTCGTGCGCTCGCGGGGCGTTTCACAACAAGCAAAACCAACGCGGTCCTGTAGGCGCTTCGAAGCGTGGTTGGGCGAGGCGCGTGCGTGCGGGGTCCGCGCGGTGGAAACCTTTGCGGAGGGCCTCGAACAGGACGGCGATGCGGTCCGGGCCGCGCTGACCACTCCCTGGAGCAACGCCCAGGCCGAAGGCCAAATCACGAAGCTCAAGCTTCTCAAGCGTCAGATGTATGGCCGCGCCAACTTCGATCTGCTCCGTCGTCGAGTGCTGCTCACCATCTGAACCTACGGTCCACACGAAGTGCGGGAGAGCCGGTTCCGTGGACAGCGTGGTTATGCTGCCTGCGCAACCGGTGAGGCTGTCCGCTCATACTCCACCGGGCTTACGTAGCCCAGCGAGGAGTGGCGACGCTGACGGTTGTAGAAGACCTCGATGTACTCGAAGAGCGCGGAGCGGGCCTCGTCGCGCGTCGCGAAGTCCGCCGCGTGGACGAGTTCCATCTTCAAGGTGCTGAAGAAGCTCTCGGCCACGGCGTTGTCCCAGCAGTTGCCCTTGCGGCTCATGCTGCACTCGATGCCTCGGGATGCGAGGGCCCGCTGGTAATCCTCGCTGGCGTACTGGCTGCCCCGGTCCGAGTGGTGCAGCAGCCCTCGCGGCGGCTGGCGACCCTTGAGCGCCATGTCGAGTGCGTCCAGCACCAGGTGGCGGTCAATGAACTCGCTCATGGCCCAGCCGACGACTCGGCGCGAGAAGAGGTCGAGCACTACTGCCAGGTAGAGCCAGCCCTGCCTCGTCCAGACGTAGGTGATGTCCGTCACCCAGGTGCAGTTGGGCTGGTCGGCGCAGAAGTCTCGTGCGAGCACGTTGGGCGCCACCGGCTGGCAGTGGCGTGAGTCCGTGGTGCGCACGAAGCGACGCTTCTTGCGAGCGGCCAAGCCCTGCTGGCACATGAGGCGTGCGACGCGCTTGCGGCTGACGTACCGGCCTGCGGCTCGCAGCTCCGCGTGCACCCGGGGGCTACCGTAGGTGCCGCGGCTCTTCTGGTGGACGGCCGCCACCTCCACTGCCAATGCCCGGTCTGCCTTCTGCCGCGAGGACTCCGGTCGCTTCTGCCACGCGTAGTAGCCCGAGCGGGCCACCCCCAACTGCTGACACATCAGCTCGATGGGGAAGTGGGCCTTCTGCGCTTCGATGAACTCGAACTTCACTTCGAGCCCTCCTTCGCGAAGAAGGCCGCTGCTTTTTTTAGGAAGTCACGCTCCATTTGCAGCTGGCGGTTCTCCTTGCGCAGCCGCGCCAGCTCCTCACGCTCGGCTGTCGTCAGGGCTCCCGCCTTGCCCTGGCCCCGGTCCGCCCTGGCTCGTTCCACCCAGGTACGAAGGGCCGTCTCGGTGAGGTCCAAGTCTCTCGCCACCTGGCCCACCGTCTTGCCTTCCTCCAGCACCAGCCGGACAGCCTCCACCTTGAACTCGGCGGTGAAGCTGCGGCGCTTCCTTCTCTGCTTCGTATCCGTGGACATCCCTGGACCCCTTCATCACATCTCGGGTGTCCACGGAACTGGGGCAGACTCATGTTCTCCACTGTGGAGGACCTCCTGATGGCCTTGTTGGACTGGGCCCTCCAGGCCAGTGAGCACTGGCTGCTGGTGTGTCACGACTTCCTCTCGCCGAGTCAGGCTCGGCGAGAGTTGATGCAGGCAAAGCATGCGGCCCGGTTTCAACCAACTAGGTGTCTCAAAAATCCGGTGCGGTACCGCGAGTTTCGCTCCTGCGGAAGCTACAGGTCAATTGTTGGCGAACTCACCTGGGGGTCAGTCGTCACTGGCACTCATTCTGCCCGCTACACGTAAGCCCCGCAGCACAGCCCCCACAGGTTTCGACCAGCCGCCTGACGTCACAATTGTCTGCACCGACGGCGACGCCACATTCAAATCCATTTCGCGAGCAGAATCCCACATCGGATTCAGGCACACAGTTAGAACGCTGCAACTCCAATTGCGTCACCAATGCAGGGTCCCCCCCGCTGGCGGCATGGGTGAATGTACCCGAGATTGTTGCTCCGCTTACATTGCCAGAAACAGAAGTGCGCCCGGCCGTCCATTGAACGGCGGTTCCATTGCTGGTTCCCACCAAAGCGCCTGTCTCCACGTACTGTTCGCTGCTTGGGTCCTGATAATACATGGTCCCAGTTAGTTGGCCGGCGGCGTCAGTGATTACAAACCGGATGCCCGCTGAGTCAACCGGCCCTGTGCGAACCCCAACCCATGCTCCGGAAATATCTACATTGAGCCGCGCGCGAGACGCGGTCTGGGCATCGGCAGGCTGTTCCGTCTTTTCAGAGCACGAAACGATCATGGCAATGAGTAGTGAGGCTGTTAGGCTTTTCTTGATCATGTCGGTGTCACCATTTGGTCTGATTTGAGACGCGCTTATTGGCAGCAGATGCATCCCGTTTTCTGCGCATCCTCGAAAGAGCCGGCCCCCTTCTCGTTTACTTTTTCATAGAATTCATTTGCAACATCCAGACAGTCCTGTCTGTATACTGAACTGGGGTTCGTGTGTCTGGCCCGACATGCTGCGGACATTTGATCTCTGAGGGCGATGTCGCAGGCCCCTCTGTCGCTGTTGCAGGTTCCATAACATGTGTCATGTATGTCGCAGGATGGTCTAAAATTGGTTCTGTACATCACGTCGGGAACGAGCCACCCAAGTCCATCTGGACCGCATCCATTGACAGTAGGGGTCCATCCAGGGCGAGGGGTTCGGTGGGGGCAATCGGCGAGTTCGTCTATTTCGAATTTTGGCAAGACTTCATTGCTCTCGCAGCACTGCGTCGCCGGATCGTAGGGCGAGTCGCCACATCGAGGCTTGCAGATGCCGCTTGAGCAGATCTCGTTACCGCCACAGCACACGTTGCCGCACGTTGGGCTGCTGGGGGACGCGACACATCCAACCGGAGAGCCGCTGTAGAATTCAGACGGGGATGTATATGCACACACGCCGGTGCATCCATTGGAGGCTGTACACGACTGCCCTGGTTGGCACGACCAAGCGTTGGTGCAGTTCTCCGTGGAGTTGGGGTAGGCTTCCCACGGTGCGCAATTTGAACCGATGTTGTAACACGAGGCCCCCATGTACGAACCATTCGGTCCGATCATGCCCTCGCCGTCGCAACTGCATTTATGGATGGCGCCGTTGGGAAAGGTCGAAGTCGGGCCTGAACATTCATAAAAGCAACCCGATGCCGAAGTGCATGGATACTGTGCCAATCCAGTGATCGGATATCCCGCGAACAGTGTGGCGGCAATGATTAAGACGGTCTGCAGTTTGGATCTCAGCCAGTCCAGTGGGTGTTTTTTCATGTGCTGTCCTAGTCGGTTTACCAGCGGATAAAGATATACACCACTTCAGCCACTCTATCCAAGAGTGGTTTCGCAATTCATATCCAGGGTCCGAATTGGCTGGGTTTCCCGGAAATTGAGCTTCGTAAAGTGCGAGTGAAGGACATTCTATTCTGAAGCGGGCTGTTGAGTTGAAGGCGCCTGAAACAGGGTCGCCACCAGCCGCTCCGCCCAGTCGACATTCCCTGCGGTTTTCAGCCCACCTGAAGCTTGAGGGGAGGCCGTCGCCGACCACCACGGTGGGTGATTGGGTGCGCCAGCGTGAAGAGTGCCTCGCGAAAAGCCGTCTATTTCCCGTGGTGGTCGTGGACGGACCTCATCGGAAATCTCGTTGAGGCTCAGGGAGAGGGGCGACAGACTCAGCCGAGTTGGGTGTTCGAGTCCCGGGGGACGGGCGGACCCATCGATTGGGATGACGCGGATGCTGCGGGGATGGCGAGGTAGCTCAGCCGCTTCGTCTCCAGCGCGAGCTGGCTGGTGCTCTCCAGAATCAAGCCGAGGAATGCCAGCAGCGAGCCGAACAACACCATGCCCATGGCGAGGATGGCCGTTGGAAACCGAGGCACCTGCCCCTGCTGGATGAAGGTCGTGAAGATGGGAATGGCCAGCACCAGGGCCAGGAGGATGATGGCGACACCCAGGCTGCCGAAGAACTGACGCGGGCGATGAAGTCGCTGCAAGCGAAGGATGTGCGAGAGAATCCGGAACCCATCTCGCCAGGTGTTGAGCTTGCTGGCGGTGCCTTCCACCCGCTTCGAGTAGTGCGTGGGAATTTCCCGCACGGGCATGCGCAGTTGGAGTGCGTGGATGCTCATCTCCGCTTCGATTTCGAAGCCTTCGGACATGCAAGGGAAGGACTTCACGAAGCGCCGTGAGAGGACGCGGTAGCCGGAGAAGATATCGCTCTGTCCCTTGTCGAAGAGCTGGGCCACCACCTGATTGAACAGCCAGTTTCCCGCCACGTGGCCCACGCGGTAGGCCTCCTTCTCGCTGTGGATGCGAGTGCCGATGACCATGTCCAGGGACTCCTCGACGAGCAGCCCCACCAGTCGCGAAGCCGCTGAAGCGTCATAGGTCCCGTCGCCATCCGCGACGACGTAGATATCCGCGTCGACATCCGCGAAGGCGCGCCGGATGACGTTGCCCTTTCCACGACGTCCCTCGCTTCGAACGACGGCGCCCGCCGCGCGGGCCACCTCGCTCGTGCCGTCCGTCGAGGCGTTGTCGTAGACGAAGATGGTCGCGGTGGAGAGGGCCCGCTGGAAGGCGAGCACGGTTTCCCGGATGGCGGGAGCCTCGTTGTGGCAGGGGAGGATGACCGCGATACGCGGGGGCGACTGGGGCATGGCACCTGTTCCGTGAGGGTGACTCTGGCGTCACCGTTCGGCGGGGAGCCAGTCTATCCCAGGAGCACCTTGCGTCGGGGCGCTCCTCCGCGTGACGCCTTCCGCCGTGCCTTCCCGACGAGCGCCCGGATGGGGGCACTCTTCCATGGACAACGCTCCGGGCCACGGACCATCCTCGACGCCACTCGATGCTCCCCGCCCGATACCGCGCCCCGTTGCTCCCTCTCGCCGCGGCGTGCGCCTGTGCGCTCGCCTATTGGGCGTTCTGGGAGTCCCAGTTCAATGGCTTCGTGCTGAACCTGGGCAGCATCAACATGCCCACGCATCGCTGGCTGGCGATGGCGGCGCTCATCGCTTTTCTCGGAGTGCCCATGGTGGGCTTCGTGGCGGCGGCGGGCGTGCGCGCGGTGTCGGCGGAGCGGTTGGCATCCTGGCGCCTCGCCTGGCGCGACTATCCCGACCGGAGGAGCGTGGTGCTGGCGGGCCTCCTGGGGATGCTCGTGCCGCTGGCCATCCAGGCCTCGGTGCTGCGGTACGCACCAGTGACCGATGACGAGACGTCCTACTGGTTCGCCGCGGAGCTGCTCGCATCGTTCCGGCTGTGGGTTCCCTCGCCACCGATGAAGCTGTTCTTCGACAACGCCTTCCTCCTCAATGACGGGAAGATGTACAGCCAGTACTTCCTGGGCTGGCCCTTCCTGCTGGCGTGGGGGGTGAAGCTCGGGGTTCCGTGGCTCGTGAACCCCGTGCTCTCGGGGGCGACGGCCATCGGCATGTTACTCCTGGCGCGTCGCTGGTGGGGAGGCGGGTGGGGACGGGTGGCGGTGGTGCTCTATCTGGTGTCGCCCCTGACGATGGTGGGCGCGGCCACGATGATGTCTCATACCGCGGCCATCTTCGCCCTGACGTGGTTGCTCTACTGGGTCGAACGCTTGCAAGACTCCGCTCGGCCCGGAGCGAGCGCCCTGGTGGCGTTCTTGTTCTGTCTTGCCTTCTGGACGCGCCCGGCCGTGGGGCTGGGCTTGGGAGCCCCGCTCGTGGTTCTCTGGGCGCTGCGAGCCTGGCGGATGCCTGGAGCCGAGCGCTGGAAGCATGCGCTGGCCTTCGTGTTCGTCGCCGTTCCACTGGGCGCCCTGTTCCTGCTCGCGAACCAGGAGATGAACGGCTCGCCCTGGCAGACCGGGTACCATGCGGCCGCTCGTTACGCGGAGGCGAACGGCTATCGCTTCGTGTCTTTCGGACCCTCCCAGGTGAAGCGCGACGCCTTCCTGTATTTCTTCACGGACACCTCCTGGGTGCTCGCGGCGGGAAGGCTGGTCCTGGCGCTCTTTCGCTTGAGCCTGGACTCCTTCGGCTGGCCCTTGGGGGTCGTGTTCGTGTTCCTGGCCCGAGGTACTCCTGCCCGCTGGTTGTTCGCGGCCTCGGTCAGCTTCTGCATCGCCCACCTGCCCGTCGCTGACCCGGGCGTGGATACGTTCGGGCCGGTCCATTACTCGGAGCTGATGCTTCCCCTGGTGCTGCTCTCCACCGGAGGGCTGCGAACGTTCTGGCAGTGGGCCGTTCGTTGGGACATGGGGGCCGTCGTCCCCGCCACGGTGGTGGGCCTGGTGTGTGTCTGCGCCACGATGTACCTGCCGCCCCGCATCATCACGTTGCGCAAGCTCGTCGCGGACATCCTGCGTCCACGAGAGGCGGTCGAGCGCGAGGTGCCGGAGAACTCGGTCGTCTTCGTTCCTCCGGGGTTCGCGCCGCCGTGTACGTCGTCGCCCGCCAATCACTTCGTCTTCTTCCGCAAGAACAACAGCCCGGACCGCGACGACGCCATCCTGTGGGTGAACCACATCACCGTGGAGAGGGACAGGCAGTTCCTCCAGCAGGTGTACCCAGCCCGCTCCGGCTTCTTGATGTCGGTGGGCAGGGATTGCGTGCCGCGAATCGTCCCGCTCGCGCAGGCCACGCCCGCGATGTTTCCCCCCACCGTGAGAGAGCGTCCCGAGGACTTCCCGGAGGAGCCGCGATGAAGCTCGGACACGGTGCACCCCGGAGCCACTCATGTTGAAGCAGGAAGCCCGCTGGTTGGGGAGCCAGGTTGCCTCCCTGGACCTGTCGCGCGTCTCGCCGTTGCTCAACGTGGGGAGCTCCACGCGCTACTTTCGGGAGGTCCAACAGCCCTGGATTGACCAGGAGTTGTTCGCGCCCCTGCGTCGGAGAGGGGGCCTGGTGCTTCACCAGGACCTCAAGGCGGACGACGGGGTGGACGTGGTGGGTGATTTGATGGACCCCGACTGCGTGGCCCGACTCGCGAAGAACGGAGCGCGCTCGGTGTGCTGCACGAGTGTGCTCGAGCATGTCGAGGACCGCGCGGCCTTCGCGCGTCGATTGACGGACCTGGTGGCCCCCGAGGGCGTGCTGGTGCTCTCGGTGCCTCACGCGTTCCCCTGGCATCCAGACCCCATCGACACGATGTTCCGCCCCTCGGTGTCGGAGCTGGCGGCGCTCTTCCCGGACATGCGCTTGAGAGCCTCGGCGACAGTGCCCTGTGGGCGTCTGGGTGACCTCGTGTTGAGTGACCTGCCGGGAGCGCTCTCGCGACTGCTGAATCCGGGGAAGGGGGCGGGGACCGGAGCGCCTCGAGCCTCGCTCCGGCAGTGGCTATGGCCGTGGCTCGTGCGGCCGTTCGAGGTGACCTGTGTGGTGCTCGAGCATGCCTAGGTTCAACCGGAGGGCCGAGGTCCGGCGACCTGGGTTCTGCCACCACTTCCGTGAAGGGCGCGTCCCGCCAACATGAGCCGCTACCGAGGAAACGTGCTGGAGTTGATGGGGCAGGTGCTCACGGGGTTGCCTCGTTTCGAGCGCGCGCTCGATTTCGGCTCCGGCGACGGCTGGTTCGCGCAGCACGTCGTCGAGCGCGGCTGGGTGCGTGAAGTGGTCCCCGTGGATGTCCAGCGCCGGGAGGGGGCCCACGTCGAGCCGCTGCTGTATGACGGCCGCACGCTTCCCTTCGAGGACCGGGCCTTTCCCCTCGTCTACAGCATCGACGTGCTGCACCACGCTCCAGACCCTGAAGCGGCACTCGTGGAGGTGCTCCGCTGCACGGGGGAGTACCTGCTGCTCAAGGATCATACTTATCGGAGCACCGCCGGATATCTGACGCTGTGCGCGTTGGACGAACTGGGCAATCGCCGCTTTGGCATCCCCTCACGCTATCGCTACCAGCGGGAGTGGTCCTGGCTGCCAGTGATGGCGAGTGCGGGATTCGTGCTTCAGGCGTTCATCCACCCCGCCGAGTGCGAGCGGGGTCCGCTGCGCATCTTCAACCGCTTCCAGTTCCTGGGGTTGTGGCGACGCGCACAGGCCCCTTGAGCAGGAGCAGGCGCCCCGGAGTGTGAAGCTCAAGGGGCTTGATTCAGTGTCTCCATCGTCCGCTCGTACTCGGTGATGAAGCGCTCCAGCCCCCAGCGCTCGCGGGCCCAATGGGCGACCTCGGTTCGCGAGGGTGGCTGCGCCAGGGTGGCGCGCACGGCCTCCACCAGCGCCTCCTTGCCTTCCACCAACGCGACACCCGGCGCGTCGGCGACATTGGCGACGAACGAGGGGTCTTTCGACACGACCGCGGGCAGCCCCGTCAGCATCCCTTCTTGCAATGTCAGGGGCAGTCCCTCTCCAACGGAGGGCAGCAGCAGCACGTCCGCGCAGCCATAGAGCAGGTGCATGCGAGCATGGTCCACCTGTCGCAAGTGCACCGTGTCCGGAAGGTCCGCGATGTCGCTGGCCAGGGGGCCATCTCCGGCGACCACGAGCGTCACGCCTTCGGCGGCGAGCTGGCGCTGGACTTCCGCGACACGCGTGACGCCCTTCTTGGGGACGAGGCGCGCAGCGAAGAGGACGAGGCGCCCCTTCTCCGGAAGGCCGAACTCGCGCCGCGCCGCGAGTCGCTCGGCCTGGGAGAGCGGTTGGAAGCGCGGCTCGAAGCCGAGGGGGATGATGCGCAGCGGCTTCTTCACGCCGACCTTCCGGAAGTAGTCGACGACGTGGGGACTGTAGGTCACCACTTCGCTGGCGGCGCTGAGCAGGGTGCGCCCGAGCGTCCGGTAGGCCGCCGCCTGCACCCAGTCCAGCACGCCACCGTAGGGCACCTCGCCGACATGCTGGGTGACGAGCAGCGGCTTGCGGCGTCCTCGCGTCAGCGCCGTGGTCAGCGAGGACGAGAAGTAGAGGCAGTCGTGGACGTGGATGACGTCCGCCCAGCGCACCTGCTCATCGAGCAGCCGCCAGCCGGAGGGTGCCCAGAGCGGCATGGGGACATGGAGGTTCTGCTCGAGCCAGTTCCACGCGGGGACGCGCACGAAGGGCCCTGTCGTTCCGGGTTCCAGGGGCGTGGAGGCGGCAATCCACCTCACGTCATGCCCGCGACGCTGGAGTCCCTGGAACAGGGTGTCGATCATGATTTCGATACCCCCCGGGTGCGGGGGCATGAAGTTGGAGACCTCGAGGATTCGCATGGACCTGGACCCTGACGGCGCCCTCTCGTCGGGCACGTGGCGGCGCGAATATAGCCGCAGGCTCGCGGGCGTCTTTGCAAGACTTGCCTGCCCGCGCGGGTGCTCGGCCCGGACCGACATGGAGCCGCCCGGCAGCCGCCTTGCCCCCGGTGCGAGCAAGGCATGCGTCACCCTCGGGAGGTGAAGCCGGTAGTATGGCCCGCGTGACGCCGATGGACTCCGCCGACCTCCGCCCGATGCCGCTCCAGCCCCGAACGCAGGCGTTGCTCGTCGCCGTGACGGCGGTGCTCGTCTATGCCGGCACCCTGTTCAACGGGTTCGTCTACGACGACGCGCAGTTGGTGGTGGACAACCCCTGGCTGGGCTCGTGGAGCGCGTTGGGAAACGCGTTCCAGCACCCGCTGTTCCCGTTCGACGACGGGCCCACCGCCGCGTCGGACCGGAGCCCCGCGGAGAGCTACTTCCGGCCGCTCGCGCACGTGCTCTTCTTCGCGCAGCGCGCCGTCTTCGGCACCTCGGCGTGGGGCTTCCACCTGGTGCTCACGCTGCTCCATGCGGCGGCCTCCGTCCTGGTCCTCTGGTTGGCGCGGGCCTGTCTGCGAAGCAAGGACGCGACGCTGTCGCCCGCGGGGACCTGGGCCGCGCTGGCGGGTGCGCTCTTGTTCGCGGTGCATCCCGTGCACACGGAGTCGGTGGCCTGGGTGAGCGGCTGCATGGACGTGGCGGCGACGCTGCTGGTGCTGCTCGCCGTGCGAGTCATGGTGCAGGGGCCGTCCTCATGGGGACGGGGCGTGGGCGCGGCGCTTTTGTGGACTGCGGGGTTGTTGTTCAAGGAAGTGGCGGTGGTGTTCCCCGTGGTGCTGTGGGCCACGGACCGAGCGACGGGGCTCACCGTGACGCCGCCGGGCCCGCGCGGATGGCTGCGTCGGTATGTCCCCTTGGGCCTGGGCGTGCTGGGCTACGCGGCGCTCCGGATGAACGCCGTGGGCTTGTCGCTCCCCGTGCCGACGGGAACAGGGAGCACGGGGCTGTATCCGCTCCATATGCTGGCGCTCGCGGGGAAGCTGGGAGGCAAGCTCTTCTGGCCCCATCCCCTCATGGTGACGATTCCTTCCCGTGTTTCTCCCGAGGGGAGTGAGGTGGTGCTTGGCTCGGTGTTGCTCCTGGCCTTGCTGGGGCTGATGTGGCGGATGCGCCGCGCGGTGGCTCCTTCCTTCGCGGGCGCGGTGTGGCTGTTGGCGCCGCTGTTGCCCATCTTCTTCATGCAGCTTCGCGGCGTGGAGGCCTACGCTGAGCGCTTCCTCTACCTGCCCTCGGTCGGCTTCTGCCTGCTGGCGGCGGTGGGGCTGAAGTGGATGTTGGAGCGCTGGCCGGGGCAGGCGAGGGCCATGGCCCTGGTGGCGGGAGGGAGCGTCGCGGTATTCGCCGCATTGACGCTGGCCCGCATCCCCGTCTGGCGCGACGACATCGCCTTGTGGGAGGCCACTCTCGAGAAGACGCCTGATCAGCCGAGCATCCATGCCTATCTGGGCGCGGCCTACTTGAAGGCACGTCGTGTGGAGGACGCGCTCCCGCAGCTCCAGGCCGCTGCCTCGGCGTTGCCCAGGGCCTACCAGCCACAGAGCGACCTGGCCGTGGCTTATGCCCTCATGGGGCGGATGGACCTTGCGATTCCCCAACTCGAGCGGACGCTCCAGCTTCGTCCCAACGAACCGGTGGTCCTCCACAATCTCGGGCTCGCCCTGCGTCGGGCCCGTCGGTTGGACGAGGCGGTGGCGCGTTTCCAGGAGGTGCTGCGGCTGGCGCCCCGGCGCGCGGACTCGCACCTGGAGCTGGGCCGCACGCTGCTTCAACTGGGGCGTCCAGGGGAGGCCGTGCCCGCGCTCGAAACGGCGCTGCGCCTCCAGCCGGAATCGGAGGCCGCGCGTCAGGGGCTGCGTCAGGCTCGGCTGGCGGCGGGTGCCACGCCGTGACTCACGCCCGCGCCCGAGGGTGTCGGGCACGGGACGGCCTGCCGCGCGGGCTCAGCGGAAGTCGCGGCGCTCGAAGATGAAGATGGCGGCGGCGGTGAACAACGCGGCCCAGCCAAGGCCATAGCCCACGCCCGAGAAGAACGTCGACGCATCGACGGGCAAGGCATAGGTCGCCTGGGGACGGAAGTTCATCCGCTCCAGGTTGGGAAGCATGTAATAGAGCGCCGTCGCGAAGGACTTCACGGCGCCATCATCCAGCCGGTTGGCGATGTCGAAGAGGTCATTGGCCAGGTGCCCGGCGAAGTAGATGCCGGTGGTCGCGATGGCCGACACCGCGGGGCCCGCGAAGCTGGAGAAGAGGATGCCCGCGCTGGTCAGCACGAGCAGCTCGAACCACAGGCCCGCCGCCGCGACGAATTGAACGGAGTTCAGCTCCACCTGGAACAGCACGAGCTGGCTTGCGAAGATGAGCATCATCGCCGTCATCAGCACGGCGATCGTCAGCATGTTGCCCGCCAGTCGCGCCAGCAGGAACTGGGTGCGAGAGACGGGCTTGCTCACCACGAGGAAGATGGTGCGCCGCTCGATTTCGCGGCTCAAGAGACCGCTCGACAGGAAGATGGTGAGGAAGACGAGGATGAGGCTCATCATCCCCAGGCCGAAGTCGGTGAGTACGCGGTCGAACGTGGCGACCGTCACTTCCGTCACCAGGGTCGACGACAGCAGCACCACCGCGGCGAACGCGCCCACCACCACCGTGACGCGGTTGCGGCGTGCCTCCCGGAACCCGTTCCAGACCATCGCGCCAAACGCGCTCATGTGTTGATCTCCCCACCGACACTCGTTGTTCGTCCGGAGTCCTTGAGGGCGTCCATGAAGAGCTGCTCCAGGGAGAACTTCGCCGCCTGGAGGCTGTTGACGCGGCCCCCCGCCGCCAGCACCTGGCTCAGCAATCGCTGACTGTCCGTGTCGGACACCTGCAACAGCACGCGGCCATCCAGGGACTGGGAGGACTCCAGGGCCACGCCCAGGTTCTTCACCTGGTCCATCTTGAGCCCTTCTACCACCAGCTCCACCGTGGGCACCTGTGCGGACAACAGCTCCCGCACGCTGCCCTCGCGCACCAGCCGACCCCCCACGAGCACGGCGAGCCTGTCACACAGGGCTTCCACGTCCGGGATGATGTGGCTGCAGAACAGGACGGTGGTGCCTCTGTCCCGCTCGGCGAGGATGAGGTCTCGCATCTGTCGGCGTCCCACCGGGTCCAGGCCGCTGGTAGGCTCGTCGAGGATGAGCATCTTCGGCTTGGCCACCAGCGCCTGCGCGAGCGCCACGCGTTGGACCATGCCCTTGGAGTAGCGGCGAATCTGGAGCTTCTCCGCTGCGCCCATCTCCACCGCGCCGAGGACTTCCTTCACTCGAAGGTCCAGGTCGTGGCCGCTCATGCCGCACAACTGTCCGGCAAGTGTCACGAACTCTCGCCCGGTGAGGTACTCGTACGGCGCGGGATTCTCCGGCAGGAAGCCCACCAGTCGCCGCGTCGCCGCCCGGTCCACGGGCTGGCCGAACAGCAGCGCCGTGCCGCCACTGGGGCGCACCAGGTTCATCAGGATCTTGATGGTGGTGGACTTGCCGGCGCCATTGGGACCGAGCAGGCCATAGATCTGCCCTGGCCCCACTTCGAGGTCCAATCCTTGGAGGGCTCGAACGGTGCGGTTGAACCAGAAGCCGACCTTGTACGTCTTCGACAGGCCGCGGACCTGGATGGGCGGGGCGTCAGGGCTGATGGCGGTCATGGCTCTTGCCTCTTGGCGTCCAGGGGTTTGGGAACGAGGCGTTCCCCGTCCTCTGTCTTCTCGTTGTGGATGATCTCCAACCGGAACCGCGCGGCGGTGGAATAGCTGCGTCCGTCCGCTCCTAGGAAGAGCTGGCCACCCAGGGGATCGGCGGGCAGTTCGCTCAGGTCCCCGGCGGTGACGAGCGCTTCCAGGTTGACGGGCAGCTTGCCCGTGCGGCTCTTGTTGCGCTCGATGGAATCGTCGAGCCGCTGGAGCAACTGTTCCTGAAGGATCTCATTCACCCGGCGCTCGTAATAGGCGCGCGTCTCCTCGTCTTCCGCGCCGTCGCGCATCATCTGCGCCAGTCCCAGGCTGGTGCCGAAGTCGCCCGCCTGCGCGTACAGCCGGGTGGCCAGGCCCGAGTACCAGGCCGGTGACTCGGGTAGCCGCGCGAGCTCCTCGATGATGGCCGCGGCCTCTTTGTAGCGCCGCTCGAAGAACATGAGGTTGTAGGCGAGCTGGAAGTGGATCCGCTTGTCCTCGGGCGTGTTGGCAATGCCCTTGCGCAAGATGGCCGAGGACTCCTTGACGTTCGCGTACTCCTCGCGCTCCAGGTGGATGGGGATGGTGATGCCCGCGAAGGTGTAGACCTTGGCGAAACGAGGATCGAGGTCCGTCGTGAGGTCCGCGTAGTAGTAGATGTCGCGGTACTCGGTCAGGGTCCTGGCCGAGCCGACCCGGTTGATGGTCAGCAGCCAGAAGTAGTCGGTGACCAGCCCGAGCTGCGCCTTGAACAGCGCCTTGAGGAACCCAGCGCGAGGCAGGACGGGGCGTTCACCCAGATAGAGCGGTGGTCGGGGCTGACTGGACAGCAGGACGAGCAGGAGCAGGCCTGCAGCCAGCAGCAAGGGTGGCAGCTTGCGCATCATTCCTTTGAACGTACACGGGGCACCCGGTCAACTCGGGCGCCCCGTTGGTATCGCATGATGCCCTGATCGAGCCAGGGCTGACGTAATACTTAAGGGCAGCTCACGTCGTTGTACGCGTTGCCCGGCTCACCGCCGCCAATGCTGTTGTTGTCGATGCCGCAGGTGCCCTGGAGCACGGTGGCCGAGGTGGCCGAAGAGGTGATGCCCCACGTGTCGGCGAGGTTGTCGTTGTCGACGTTACCGACGGCGACGGCGCTGAAGTCGCAGTTCGGGCAGTTGCCACTCACGCCGGCGGCCAGAGGCTGCGCGCCAACGGTCGGGACTTGCGTGAAGCGCGCACTGTCCTGGCCGATGCAACCGGCGGTGTAGGTACGACCCGTCGGGGTCGCAGCCTGCGCTGCGTTGCAAGCGCCGTTGATGGAGTAGCTGAAGCGGTTGCCCGGCTCGGGATCAAAGCCGACGACCTTGAAGTCGGAGACGTACTTGTCCTTCTCGCCGAAGTACGCCTTCTGGGCCGTGAAGATGGCCTTCAGGTTCGTCTTGGCCTCGGACTGCTTGGACTTGGCCTGGAAGCGGATGAAGTTCGGGATGGCGATGGCGGCCAGGATGCCGATGATGGCGACCACGATCATCAGCTCGATGAGGGTGAAGCCACCCTTCTTCTTCAGGAGACGGTTCAGCATGTCGGGAGTGCTCCGCAGGTGCAGAGGGGGGTTGAACGACTGCCTGCGTTCATAGCACGAACGGTGCCATGGCCAACAGTTGCCCCAACCCGATGAATTCTCACAAACGGGCGTGTCGGATCCCGTCCGCTCGTTCCCCTGGTTGCCAAAAATTGTCACCGCGCCTGACGGAAATCGTCGATCCGCGATGCTGTCCTCCCCGGGCCGCGACGCTAGGATGCCCGGCTCCGTGACGGACTTCTCCCTCGTGCCGGGCTGGGCCGGGCCGCTCTTCACCGCCTTCCTCCTGGTCCTCGGCCTGTGTATCGGCAGCTTCCTCAATGTCGTCATCGCCCGCGTCCCCGAAGGACTGAGCATCGTCCGCCCCGGCTCGCGCTGCCCCAAGTGCGGGCATGTCCTGTCGTGGTACGAGAACATCCCCGTCCTCTCGTGGCTCGCGCTGAGAGCTCGGTGTCGTTCGTGTCACGCGCCCATCTCCCCGCGCTACGTGCTGGTGGAGTTGCTCACCGGGCTGCTCTTCCTGGCGTGCCTTCGGAGGTTCGGGTGGACGTATGAGTTGTTTCCCGCGCTCGTGCTCGTGGGGCTGCTGATACCGCTCACCTTCATCGACCTGGCGCACTGGATCCTGCCGTTCTCACTCACGGTGCCGGGCATCGCGGCGGGACTGGTTCTCGCGGTGCCCAGGGGCGCGGACGCGGTGGTGGACGCCACTCTGGGGGCCGTCATCGGCTTCCTCGCCTTCCGCCTGATGGAGTATGTGGGCTGGAAGGTGTTCCGGAAGGAAGCACTGGGCGGTGGCGACAAGTTCCTCGTCGCGCTGCTGGGCGCCTTCCTGTCCTGGCGGGCCCTGCTGGGCATCCTCTTCCTGTCCTCGCTGCAAGGCGCGGTGGTGGGAATCGCCATGCTCGGACTCACCGGGCGCGCGGGACCGTCGACTCCTCCAGACGCCAAACCCATGAAGGCTCCCGAGGGCGTGGCCCCACCTCCAGACGCTCCGGGTGTCACGCCTCCTGAGGGCGCGGCCCCTGTTTCAGCTCAGCCTCTGGGGGACGAACGTGTCACACCGCACGAAGGCGCGGCGCCCCCCTCTGTCCCATTGAGCAACGCGCCTCCCCTCGGAGTCGGCGAGACGACGGCGGCACCCGTGAACACGGAGGAGTCCTCCGAGCCCGAGTCCACGATGACGTGGGAGTTCACCCGGCCGGGGATTCCCCTCTGGAAGCGCGTGTTGCTGGTGCCCTGGTGTCTGCTGTTCCAGCCGATTCCCGACGCGCCCATGGATGACGAGACGGGCGAGGAGGAGGAGTGGGTGCCCGGACCCACCAACATCCCCTTTGGTCCCTGGTTGGCGCTGGCGGGGCTGGAGGTGATGCTGCTCGGGCCCTGGCTGGCGCGCGTGCTGCCCATGGACATCGCCATGCTGCTCGGGGGCGCGCCGTGAAACGCGCGGACGGGCGATGAAGTGGCGCATCGCCAGCGTGGCGTTCCTGCTCAGCTCGCTCTGCACGGGACTCTCCTGGCTGTCGCTCCAGCCCGTCCTCATCCGGTTGCTGGAGCTGGGCCGCCGGCTCGTGTCTCCGGGCACTCCGGACGCGGAGGTGCTGGCACAGGTGCGGGGCTTCCTTCCGCTCGCGCTGGGGTTGGACCTGGTCGCGCTCACGCTGCTGGCGTACGTGGTGTTGGACCTGACGGTGGGCCGTCCGCTGCGCTCCGCCGAGGCCATGGTGGAACAACTGGGGCGGCTGGAGCTGGATCCGCACCTGACGCCCACGCAAGGCGGGCCGCTGCTGTCGAGGATGCAGCGCGCGTTGCAGCGGCTGGCGGAGGCGCTGCGCTCGGAGCAGGCCCTCACGCGCTCCCAGGTCGAGTCGCTGCGGGAGGCCAACCTCCGCCTGTCGCGGGCCCAGACGGAGCTGGTGTCCGCCGAGCGGCTGGCCACGGTGGGCCGGCTCGCCGCGGGCGTGGCGCACGAGGTGGGCAACCCCCTGGCCGGCATCCTCGGCTACCTCTCCCTGGCGCGGATGAAGGCGCCCACGGCGGAGCTGAAGGACTACCTGGAGCGCATCGATCACGAAGTGCAGCGCATCGACCGCATCGTCCGAGGCCTGCTGGACCTGGGGCGTCCCGAGACGTCGTCGCCCGGCCCGGTGGATGTCGGCTCGGTGGTGGAGACGTGTGTGCGGCTGGTCCGCGCCGCGCCCGAGCTCGCCGGTGTGTCGGTGGACCTGGCGCTGGAGCCGGGAGTGTTCGCCCGGGCGGAGACAGGGCCGCTGTCGCAGATCCTCATCAATCTCCTGCTCAACGCCGCGCAGGCCATGGGAGGGCAGGGGAGCGTGAGTGTGGTGACCCGCCGCCTGGAGGGCGAGGTCCAGTTGATGGTGAGGGACGAGGGTCCGGGGATTCCTCCCGAGGTCATGCCCCGGCTGTTCGAGCCCTTCTTCACCACGAAGGGACGGCAGGGCACGGGGCTGGGGCTGGCGGTGTCGCTGCGACTGACGCAGGTGATGGGCGGTCGTCTGGGCGCGGAGAACCTGCCTGAAGGTGGCGCGCGCTTCACCGTGTCCCTGCCCGCCGTGTGAGCGGGCGCCGTCCGGCCAGAAGCTATCTCCCTCCCCAGGACTGGAGGATGATGCCGGAAGGCCCCCATGTCCCTGTTCCGCACCATCCTCGTCGCCGACGACGAGCCCTCCATCCGGCACATCCTCACCTTGGTGCTCACCGACAAGGGCTACGACGTGCGTGCCGTCGCGGACGGAGAGGAAGCGCTGCGCGAGCTGGCCACGCGCGACTACGACGTCCTCGTCTCCGACGTGCGCATGCCACGCAAGGACGGGCTGACGCTGCTGCGCGAGGCGCAGGCCGCGCACCCGGCGCTCACCGTGGTGGTGATGAGCGCCTATGGCTCGCAGGAGCAGGCGCTGGAGGCCGTATCGGCGGGCGCGTACGACTACGTCCAGAAGCCGTTCAAGCCCGAGGAGATTGTCTTCGTCCTGCGCAAGGCCGAAGAGCGCGAGCGGCTGCTGCGGGAGAATCGCCGGCTCAAGCAGGGCGGTCTGCCCTCCGCGCCCCAGGGGCACATCCTCGGGGGCAGCGAGTCGCTCCATGCGCTGCTCAAGCAGGTGGCGCGCCTGGCGCCGGTGGACACCACGGTGCTCATCAGTGGGGAGAGCGGGACGGGCAAGGAGCTGATTGCCCGGGAGCTGCACACGCGCAGCCCGAGGGCCGCGCTGCCCTTCGTCGCCGTCAACTGCGGCGCCATTCCTGGTGGGTTGCTCGAGAGCGAGCTGTTCGGCCACGCCAAGGGCGCCTTCACGGATGCGCGCACGGCCAAGCGCGGCCTCTTCTCGGAGGCGGACGGCGGCACGCTCTTCCTGGACGAAGTGGGCGAGCTGCCGCTGCCCGCGCAGGTGAAGCTCCTTCGCGTGCTGCAAGAAGGCGAAATCCGCCCGGTGGGCGAGAACCGCGTGGAGAAGGTGGACGTGCGCGTGGTGGCGGCCACGCTGCGGGATTTGGGCAAGCTGGTGGAGAAGGGCGAGTTCCGCGAGGACCTCTACTACCGCCTCAACGTGGTGAACGTGAGGGTGCCGCCCCTGCGCGAACGCCGCGAGGACGTGCCCCTGCTGGCGAATGCCTTCATCCACCGCTTCAACCGCGAGCTCAACCGCGAGTCGCCCGTCGAAGGACTGTCCCCAGAGGCGGAGGCGTTGTTGTCCGCCTATGCCTGGCCGGGCAACGTGCGCGAGCTGGAGAACGCCATGGAGCGGGCGGTCCTCCTGGCGGATGGCCCGCACATCCTTCCATCCAACCTGCCCGAAAGGCTGTGGGCCGCTCCCGCACCCGGACCGACGGGCTCCAACGCCGGAGCGATGCCACAGGTCGGTAGCGACCTGTCGCTCAAGCGAGCCATCCGGGAGCTGGAGGAGTCCTACATCCGGTTGGCCTTGAGACGGACGAAGGGGAACCGGACCCGGGCGGCGGAGGTCCTGGACATCAGCCACAGGGCGTTGCTGTACAAGATCAAGGAGTACGGCATCGACCCGGACGCGGAGGCCGAGCGGAGCTGAGGCAGGGGAATCCGCCGGGTGGCATTTGACGGAACGCGTCCGGAGCCGGAAAATCGGGCCTCCGCGACCGTGGTGGGGGGCCCGGCGCAGTTTGGACGCAGGGGTCCCGGCCGAACGGAGAGCAGGCGGGCTCCGGGTACTTTTTAGGAGGGGTTGACGGCCAGTGCTACGCTGGACGCCTCTCGACGGAGTCAAGCATGGCGAAGGGCAAACTGGCACTCGGTCTGGACATCGGATCGACCTCCATCAAGATGATCCTGCTCAAGGAGCAGCGCAAGCGGGGCGAGGTGGGCTTCGCGCTGCAGAGCTTCGGCATGAAGCCGCTGCCTCCCGAGGCCATCGTGGATGGCGCGCTGATGAACTCCACCGCCATCGTCCAGGCGGTGCAGGAGCTGATGTCCGAGCTGAAGGTGAAGGGCAAGGATGTCGCCATCGGGGTGTCCGGCCACTCGGTCATCATCAAGAAGATTCAGATGCCCCGCATGTCCCAGGAGGAGCTCGAGGAGAGCATCCAGTGGGAGGCCGAGCAGTACATCCCGTTCGATGTGAAGGACGTGAACATCGACACGCAGATCCTCGACGGGGGCGGCAACGACGCCACCGGGCAGATGGACGTGCTGCTGGTGGCCGCCAAGAAGGACATGATCAACGACTACACCACGGTGGTCTCCGAGGCGGGCCTCGCCCCGGTGGTCGTGGATGTGGACGCCTTCGCAGTGCAGAACATGTTCTCCGTCAACTACGACCTGCCGGAGAAGGAGACCGTCGTCCTCATCAACGCGGGCGCCTCGGTGGTGAACATCAACATCATCGCCAACGGCGTGACGGTCTTCACCCGTGACGTCACCATCGGTGGCAACCAGTTCACCGAGGAGATCCAGAAGCAGCTCAACGTCTCCTACGAGGAGGCGGAAGCGCTGAAGATCGGCGGCAACCGCGCGGACGCGGATGCCGTGGTGCCCCAGGAAGTCGAGCGCGTGCTGTCCAGCGTCGCCGAGCAGGTGGCCGGTGAAATCCAGCGCTCGCTGGACTTCTACGCGGGCACCGCGGCGGACTCGAACTTCACCAAGGTCTACCTGTCCGGTGGCACGGCGAAGATTCCGGCCCTGTTCAAGACCATTGAAGCGCGCACCGGGGTGCCGGTGGAGATCCTCAACCCGTTCCGCAAGATTGAAGTGGACAACCGCAAGTTCGACCCCGCGTTCATCATGGACGTGGCGCCCATGGCCGCGGTGGCCGTGGGACTGGCGCTCCGGCGTCCTGGCGACAAGCTGGCCTAGACCGTCCACTTCCTGGAGACGACGCACATGATGATTCGCATCAACCTGCTTCCCGTCCGGAAGGTTCAGACCCAGCAGAAGGGCCGGCAGATTTTGGTCCTCTTCGCGCTGGCGCTCATCGGCGCCGCCGTGGGCAACTACCTCTGGTACGACGACCGCGACAGTGAGTTCCAGCGCAACGCCCAGGCCATCGAACAGACTCGCGCGAAGATCGCCGAGCTGGAGAAGGTCATCGGCGAGGTGAGGAACATCAACGCCCGCAAGACGGAAGTTGAGAAGAAGCTCGCCGTGCTGGACTCGCTGCGCAAGGGCCGTAACGGTCCGGTCCGGATGATGGACGCGCTGGCTTCCGCCACGCCGAAGAAGGTCTGGGTGAAGGGCTTCGTCGAAGCCGCCAGCGCGGTGGCCATCGACGGCTCGGCCGTCAGTCACGACGAGGTCGCCGAGTTCATGCGCAGCCTGAACGGCGTGGTGTGGACGCCCAAGGGCATGGGCCGCCTGGTGGATCAGCGCCGCGACTCGAAGACGTCCCGCGTGGAGCTGCTGACGGCCGAAGCCACCATCGAGGAGTTCCCCGCCGGGGAAATCACTCCGTTCTTCACCAACATCGACCTGACCAGCGCCGTGCAGACGAAGGCGTCCACCGGGCCTCTGGCCGCGCCCGCCCTGGTCGACTTCAAGATCACCCTCACCGCGAACTACGCCATCTGAGCGAGGCCACTGCCCATGGACAAGTACCTGGACCAATTCGTCAAGGCGTCCCCGGCCGTCAAGTTCGGCGGCCTGGCAGCGCTCATCATCCTGATGACCGTCGCCAACTTCTTCCTGCTCATCCAGCCCACGGATGAGAGCATCCAGAGGCAGATGACCGAGCGGCGCGCGCTGGACCTGGATCTGGCGGAGAAGAGTGAGATCGCCCAGAACCTCAACGAGCGTCGGCGCGAGATGGACGTGCTGGAGCAGAAGCTCGCCGAGGCCCTCACGGAGCTGCCGGAGAAGAAGGACGTCGAGGAGTTGCTCGCGCAGATCAACGACATCGGCAAGAAGAGCGGTCTGGAGATCTCCCTGGTGCAGCCCGACCGCGAGTACGTGGGCGGCGGCGAATTCTTCGCCCGCATCCCCATCCGCATGACGGTGAGCGGCAACTACCATGAGATCGCCATGTTCCTGCAGGAGATGGCGAACATGCGCCGCATCGTGAACGTCAACAACATCAACCTGGGCCAGCCGACCCTGAAGAACGAGAAGGTCGTGCTGCAGAGCAGCTTCCTGGCGACGACTTTCCGGTTCGTCGAGACCAAGAACTAGAAACTTGATCCGTCCGGAAAGTAGGGCGACAAGGGGATTGAGGATGAAGATGTTCAAGGCCACCATGACGACCGCCGCGCTCGCGCTGACGCTCGCTGCCTGCGAGGAGGCACCTCTGCCCCCTCCGCCGGTGGCCGCGGCACCTCCCGCGGCCAAGGCCGCGGCACCCGCGGAGACGGCGCCCACGCCGGTCGACGCCGCCGCCGCGCCGGCGCCATACATCTACAGTTACAACCCGGTGGGGAAGCGGGATCCGTTCCGCAGTCCGCTGGAAGAGCTGGGCCCGGTGGCCCAGGTGAATCCCGTCACGACGTGCACGGAGCCTCTGTGCGCGTTCGACCTGGACCAGCTGAAGCTGGTCGCGGTCGTCACGGGTGACGCCAATCCACTGGCGATGGTCGAAGACCCGTTGGGTCGAGGCCACATCGTGCGCCGCAACACCCGGGTTGGACGCCAGGGTGGGAAGGTCACGCAAATCCTCCGCGATTCGCTGACGGTGACCGAGGTTTTCTCGGGCAACGGAGAGATCATCAAGAATCCGGTGACTCTGCAGCTCAAGGCCGATGACCGGCAGGACCCTAGTTACAATCTGATGACGGGCAAAAACTACGGGGAGTAGCGCCCCCGTGGCGCGCCCGCGGGCGGCAGCCCGCTTCCAACTTGGTGAGGGGACGCATGCTCGAGAGGAGCGCTGTGACGAGGGGCAAGTGGATGTTGGCGACCGCTTTCGCGGTCGTCCTTGCGGGCGCCAGCAGCAATGGCGCCGAACTGAATACGCTTCGGGACCTGGATGTGTCCCGTACCGGCTCGGGCGCCCAGGTGGTGGTGACCGGAACCCGGCCCCCCACCTTCACCGTGTTCCGGCTGAGTGGTCCGGAGCGGTTGGTGGTGGACCTCTCGTCGGCTGACGCGACGGGTATCAAGGGCCACCACGACGGCTCTGGCCCCGTGGCCGGAGTCGTGGCGTCGCAGTTCTCGGATGAGCGCGCGAGCGTCGGCCGGGTGCTGCTGGCGCTGGACAAGGCGTCGCAGTACGACGTCCGGGCGGATGGAAACCGCGTGGTGATTTCGGTGGATGGCGCGATGCCCGCCGCCGAGGCCAAGCGTCCGGAGCCCGTTGTCGCTCCTGTCGCCACGGCTCCCGCCGCCCCGACGCCCGCACCGGTCGCCGAGGTCAAGCCCGCCGCGCCCGCCGCCGTCATGGTGTCGGAAGCGCCGGCGAAGCCCGCCGCTGAAAAGCCCGCGCTGCCAGAGAACGTCGTCGCCGCCGAGGCGGATGAGCGAGAGGTGGCTCAGCCAGCTCAACGCATCACCCAGTTGGCCTATTCCGACGACACGCTCCGCATCCGCGCGGACGGCGACATCGCCCGCTACGAGGTGCTGGAGCTGGCGGACCCGCCGCGGCTCGCCGTGGACCTGTATGGCGTGGGGCTCTCCGCCCGTGCGCCCCGCGTGAATGGCGCGACGTTGAGGGAAGTGCGCGTGGGTGCCCACTCGGACAAGGTCCGGCTGGTGCTCGACGTGCGCGGCAAGATGCCCGCCTACCGGGTGGACCGGGCCGACAAGGGCCTGGAAGTGGTGCTGGGGGGCGCGGTGGCCCGCAAGGCCGCGCCGTCGCCCGCGCCGCAAGAGGTCGTCGCATCGGTGGCTGAAGTGGAGCCCCTGCGCCCCGCGCCCGAGCCGGTGGAGGCGCCTGTCACGGCCTCGCTGGTGGAGGTCAAGGACCTGTCCTTCCAGGAGGGTGGGGCAGGTGGTCGCGTGGTGCTCAAGCTGTCTGGCACGGCCGCCTGGAAGGTGGACCGTCCCGACCCGCGCAGCGCGGTGCTGACGCTGGACAACGCCCGGCTGCCGAAGAAGCTGGAGCGCAGCCTGGACACCAGCGCGCTGGAGACGCCGGTGAAGATGATCAGTGCCTTCAGCGTCCCCGGTGAGGGCCGCAAGGTGCGCGTGGTCGTCGCCGCCGACGGAGCCATCGAGGAGAAGGTCAGCCAGAACGGCGGGACGCTCTCCTGGCGACTGGACGTGAAGGGCGTGAAGACGGACGAGGTCTCCGTGGCGCAGCGCACCGCCGGCTTCACCGCCGAGGCGCCCGCCTACGCCGCCGAGGGCGCGCCGCAGCAGGCCCGCTACCGTGGCAAGCGCGTCTCCTTCGAGTTCAAGGACATCGACATCCAGAACCTCCTGCGGGTCATCGCGGAGATCTCCAAGAAGAACGTGGTCGTCGCGGACGATGTCTCGGGTCGCGTCACCATCCGCCTGCGCAACGTTCCCTGGGACCAGGCGCTGGACCTCATCCTGCGCACCAAGCAGTTGGGCAAGGAGGAGTTCGGCAACATCATCCGCATCGCCCCGCTGAAGACGTTGGAGGAGGAGGCCCGGCTGCGTCAGGAGCGCAAGAAGTCGCTCCAGCAGCAGGAAGATCTCCTGGTCAACCTCATCCCGGTCAACTACGCGGTGGCGGGCGAGATGGCCGCGCGGGTGAAGGACGTGCTCAGCGAGCGCGGCAATGTCACGGTGGACACGCGCACCAACGTGCTCATCGTCAAGGACGTGCGCTCCAACACGGAGAAGGCCCGCGCGCTGGTGCGCAGCCTGGACACGCAGACCCCGCAGGTGCTCATCGAGAGCCGCATCGTGGAGGCGAGCACCGCCTTCAGCCGTCAGCTCGGCGTGCAGTGGGGTGGCCAGGCGCGCGCTTCCGCGGCGACGGGCAATCCCACGGGCCTCATCTTCCCGAACAACATCGGCGTCACGGGCGGCACGCCGGGAACGGCCGCGGGTCTCCCCGCCGCGCCGAACTTCGCGGTGAACCTGCCGGCGGCGGTGGCTGAGGGTGCCGGTGGCGCGCTCGGGTTCGTCTTCGGCTCCGCGGGTGGCGCGCTGCAGCTCAACCTGCGGCTGTCCGCGGCGGAGAACGAGGGCACGGTGAAGACCATCTCCGCGCCCCGCGTGACGACGCTGGACAACAACACCGCGCGAATCAGCCAGGGTGTGTCCATCCCGTTCAGCCAGACTTCGGCCGGTGGCGTGAACACGACCTTCGTGGAAGCCCGCCTGTCCCTGGAGGTGACGCCGCACATCACCCAGGACGGCAGCATCCTGATGTCCATCAACGCCTCCAACAACCAGCCGGACCAGTCCAACACGGGAGCGAATGGTCAGCCGTCCATCCAGCGCAAGGAAGCCAACACCCAGGTGCTGGTGAAGGATGGGGACACCACGGTCATCGGCGGCATCTACGTCCGCCGGGGTGCCACGACCACCAACGCCGTGCCCTTCCTCTCGAAGATTCCGGTGCTGGGCCTCCTGTTCAAGAACTACTCGGAGCGCGATGAGCGTCAGGAACTGCTCATCTTCATCACGCCCCGCATCCTCAACCGGCAGACCATCGCGCAGAGCCTGTAAGGCACCGCGCCTCTTCATGCAGGAGAGCGTTCGCTCATGAAGCCCATCTATCTCGCCGCGCTGCTGGCGTTCGGCACGGTCTCTTGTGTCGACAACATCCCGAAGCTCCAACTCCTCTGGGCCACGCCACCGGAAGAGGACTGCACGGTCCCCGAGGACCGGTCGTTGCTGAGCGGGTCGCTCAACATGGACCTGTCCACCAACTACAGCCTGGGGTTCGTCGTCGCCTCCAACCTGACTTCCACGCCCATCGTGGTGGGTGAGGGGCAGGTGGCGGACCCCGACTCAAACACCGTCTACCTGACGGAGCTTGACCTGAGCTACCGGACGGAGCCGGAACTCAACATCCCCAGCGTCACGCTGCCCATCTACACGGCCTTCCGGGCCAACGAAGATTCGACCGTGTTGATGGAGATTCTGACGCGCGACGCACAGAACGCGCTGTTGAGTGCCACCGCGGGTGGAGCCATCGTCGACGTGCTCGTCACCCTGCGGGTTCGTGGCCACACCATCACGGGGGGCTCGGTGGAGACGAACGAACTCTCCTACGCCATCGCCGTGACGACGGAAAACTTCGTCTGCCCCAAGCCGGGTGAGGTCCCCTCGGCCCGGATCGCGCAGTGTGACCAGCGCGGGCAGAACGGCGCCGTTCCGACCTGCGAAGCGCCTTGAACGGCGCGTCCACCCAGGAGCCCTGAGAGCCCATGTCCTTTCGCACGCACCTCGAGTCAGTGGTCAACCAGGTGGATGGAGCCCTCGCCTGTAGCGTGATGGGCTTCGATGGCATCTCCGTGGACACCTTCCAGCGCGAGGATACGAGCGAGCTGGATTTGAATGGTGCCTGGGTGGAATACGCCAACCTCCTCACGCAGCTGCGCAACGCCGCGGAGACGCTCAAGACGGGCGCGGTCAGTGAGGTCAGCGTCAACAGCGACAAGGTGTTGACGCTGATGCGGCTGGTGTCGCCGGAGTACTTCCTGGTGCTGGCGCTGCGCGCGGACGGCAACTACGGAAAGGGCCGTTATGTGCTGCGCGTGACGGCCCCCAAGGTGAGCGCGGAGCTGTAGCCTCGTCCGCTGTAAACCAGTCGTCCGGACGACGCGCCGCTCCGCCGGTTTCCCCTTCCCATGGAAGGGGGCATGGGCTAGACACCCCCGACTTTTCAAGCTTCCGTAATTTCGAGTCTGAAGGAGTCGGTCCCCATGGCCGGTGTCATCGATACGTCCGAGTTTCACAACAACATGAAGATCGAAATCGACGGCGAGCCGTTCGTCATCGTCGAGTTCCAGCACGTGAAGCCCGGCAAGGGGTCCGCCTTCGTCCGCACCAAGATTCGCAGCCTCACCACCGGTCGCGTCCTTCAGCCCACGCTGAAGTCCGGCGACAAGGTGGGCAAGCCGGACATCGAAGAGAAGGACATGCAGTACCTGTACGTCCAGGGTGACGACTACTACTTCATGGACAAGCGCGACTTCGAGCAGACCTTCATCAGCGAGAAGGCACTCGGCGACGCGAAGAACTTCCTGAAGGAGAACATCGACGCCACCATCCTGTTCTGGAACGGGAAGGCGATCGCCGTGACGCTCCCGAACTCGGTGGAACTCAAGGTCGTCAAGTGCGACCCGGGCGTGCGCGGCGACACCGTGTCTGGTGCGCTGAAGCCCGCCACGCTGGAGACCGGCTTCGAGGTCTACGTGCCCCTGTTCATCAACGAGGGCGACGTCCTGAAGATCGACACGCGCGACGGGGGCAAGTACCTGACCCGCGTGGCCACCGCGGGCTAGCGCAGACTCCGCTCGGAGGGACGCGAGAAATGGCAACGAAGCGCAAGTCGACCCGGGCGTCCGCGCCCACCAGCACGCCTTCGAGCGCGCGAGACGCGGGCAACACGTCCCTGGACGTGGATGCCCTGCGGGAAATCGTCAACATCCTGGAGGCCTCGGACGTGACGAGGCTGGTGTGGAAGCGCGGGGAAGAGAAGCTCTTCATCCGTCGTGGCCACGCCCCGGAGACGACCATCGTCCACCACTCGGCCCCCTCGGCCGTCCAGGTGGGCCCGGCCGTGGAGTATGCGGCTCCGTCGGCGCCCCGGCTGGCCCCGGCCGCCCCCGCTCCTACCGCCGCTGCCTCTGTCGCCGAGAAGGCACCGGAGAAGCCCGGCCACGTCGTGACGAGCCCCTTCGTCGGTACGTTCTACCGGACGCCGGCGCCGGATCAGCCCGCCTTCGTCGACGCGGGCTCGGTGGTGAAGAAGGGCCAGGTGCTCTGCATCATCGAAGCGATGAAGTTGATGAACGAAATCGAGTCCGAGGTGTCCGGCCGCGTGGCGGAGATCCTCGTGGAGAACGGTCGCCCGGTGGAGTTCGGCCAGGCGCTGTTCCGCATCGAGCCGGCTTGACGCGGCGCGCGCGCCTTCGCATCCAGCGGGGCGCGCGCCCGAGCCGGCCGTTTCAGGAGACACCCCCGTGTTCAAGAAGGTGCTGATTGCCAACCGCGGGGAGATTGCCCTGCGGGTCATCCGCGCCTGCCGGGAGCTGGGCATCGCCACGGTGGCGGTGCACTCCACGGCGGACGCCAACGCCCTGCATGTCCGCTTCGCCGATGAAGCGGTCTGCATTGGTCCTCCGGCGTCGAAGGAGAGCTACCTCAACGTCCCGCAGCTGCTCTCCGCGGCCGAAATCACCCGCGCGGACGCCATCCACCCCGGCTACGGCTTCCTCTCTGAGAACGCCGAGTTCGCCGAGGTGTGTGAGAACTGCAAGATCCGCTTCATCGGTCCGCGTCCGGAGATGCTGCGGATGATGGGCAACAAGGTCCGCGCGCGGCAGGCGGCGCGCGAGGCGGGCATGCCGCTGTTGCCCGGCAGTCCCGGCACGGTGAAGGACCCCCGCGAGGCGGAGGCGTTCGCCCGGGAGATTGGCTTCCCCGTCATCCTCAAGGCCGCGGCCGGTGGTGGTGGCAAGGGGATGAAGATCGTCCGCGAGCCGAGCGCGCTGGCCCAGGCGTTCTCCACCGCGCAGGCGGAGGCGGTGGCCTCCTTCGCCAACGGCGACCTCTACATCGAGCGGTACGTGGAGAAGCCGCGCCACATCGAAATCCAGATCGTCGCCGACGAGCACGGCAACGTCATCCACCTCAACGAGCGCGAGTGTTCGGTCCAGCGCCGACACCAGAAGCTCATCGAGGAGTGCCCGTCACCCGCGCTCACGCCGGAGTTGCGGCAGCGGATGGGTGAGGTGTCCGTCGAGGCGATGCGCAAGCTGCGCTACAACAACGTCGGCACCATCGAGTACCTGCTGGACGAGCGCGGCGAGTTCTACTTCATGGAGATGAACACGCGCATCCAGGTGGAGCACCCGGTGACGGAGCTCGTCATGGGCGTGGACCTGGTCCGTGAGCAGATCCGCATGGCCTACGGCCACCCGCTGCGCTTCAAGCAGGAAGACATCCAGATGCGCGGGCACGCCATCGAGTGTCGTGTCAACGCGGAGGACCCGATTACCTTCGCGCCGTGGCCCGGCAAGATTACCGGCTACAGCGTCCCGGGTGGCTACGGGGTGCGCGTGGACTCAGGCGCCTACGAGAACTACACGGTGCTGCCGTACTACGACAGCCTCCTGGCCAAGCTCATCGTCCATGCCGAGGATCGCGAGACGGCCATCCGCCGCATGCAGCGCGCGCTGGGCGAGTACGTCGTGGAAGGCATCCGCACGAACATCCCCTTCCACCGCGCGGCGCTGGCGGACGAGTCGTTCCAGGAAGGCAACTACGACACGCGCTTCGTGGAGCGGCTCCTGGCCAGCGAGACGGGTTCTCGCCGGCTGAAAAAAGCAGTTGAAGAGACGCCGTAGCACACGTCCGCCTACGTGGCGTTCCCGCCCGTGGGGCGGGCATGCGAGCAGGTGAGCTGGCCCCGGGGGGAGCCGGGCTGTTTCTTGACCCGCGTCGGAGGATTCCGTTAGCCTCCGACTCTCCCCCTTTTGAAGATAGAAACCCGCGAAGTTCCAAGGGGTTTCGGCTTTCCGGAAGCCCACGCTCGATGGACAAGAACAAGATCATCGAAGCCGCCGCGAAACTGGTCGCGAAGGGCGCGTACGACAAAGCCATCAAGGAGTACCAGAAGGTCCTGGAGGTTGACCCGAAAGACATCCGGGTCCTCCAGAAGATGGGCGAGCTGTACGTCAAGAAGAACGACAACGCCCAGGCGGCGCACTTCTTCACCAAGGTCGCCGAGAGCTACTCCTCCGACGGGTTCTTCCTCAAGGCCGTCGCGCTCTACAAGCAAGTCCTCAAGCTCAACCCGAACCTGCTGGAGGTGAACCTCAAGCTGGCGGAGCTTCACCAGCAGCTCGGGCTGATGTCCGAGGCGATGGCGTACTTCCAGATCGTCGCCAACCACTACGACAAGGCGGGCGACACCAAGTCGTCGCTCGATACCTTGAAGAAGATGGTGGATCTCGACCCCGAGAACGTGGCGTCGAAGATCAAACTCGCGGAGCTCTACGCCCGCGAGAACATGACGCGCGAAGCCATCCAGGAGTTCAAGCGCGCCGCCGAATACCTCAAGCGCAACAGCCGCGGCGAAGACTGGGCCCGCGTGGCCGAAAGACTGTCCACGCTCGAGCCGGACAACCTGCCGCTCGCGAAGGAACTGGCGTCTTCGTATCTGCAACGCGGTGACCAGAAGCGCGCGCTCGCGAAGCTGCAGGTGTGCTTCAAGGCGGATGGTCGCGACGTGGAGACGCTGTCTCTCCTGGCGCAGGCCTTCCAGGGCCTGGGGCAGACCTCGAAGACGGTGTCCGTCTACAAGGAGCTGGCGAAGATCCACCAGGAGCGCGGCCGGCAGACCGAGTCGGAGGCCGTCTGGACGCAGATTGAAGTGTTGGATCCGCAGGACCCGGATCTGCTCGCGCGCCGTGCTCCCGCGCCGCAACCCGCACCGGCGCCGCAGCCCGCACAGGCGCAGCAGCCCGCGCCTTCCGCGGCGCCCCAGCCCGCCGCTCGCGCCGCGCCCCAGGCCGCTCCGGCTCCCGTGGCGGCGCCGCCCGCGCAGCAGCCGGGGGGCCTGGCCCGCGAGCAGCTCTCCAAGCTGCTCACGGAGACCGACGTCTACGTGAAGTACGGGCTCCACGACAAAGCGCTGGAGCATCTGCGCAAGGTCTTCTCCGTGGACCCGGAGAACCTGGATGCGCACGAGAAGGCGTATCAAATCTACGTCGCCTCCGGGAACGCGGCGCAGGCATCCGAGCAGCTGCTGAACGTGCTGCGTCTGTGCACTCGCGCGGCGGACTCGACGCGCGCGCAGCCGTACCTGGCGACCATCCTCCAGCAGAACCCCTCCCACCCGGAGGTGCCGGCGTTCCTGTCGGTGCTGCGCGTGGAGGGCCCGGTGGCGGTGGCGCCGTCGGCCACGGTGGTGGAGTCGGTGGGCGAGGACGCCATCCTCGTGGACTCCAGCGACGACGAGGTGCTCGTCGCGCCGCCTCCCGAGGACGCGCTGCTGCACCCGCCCGGCGACGAGCTGGCGCTGGCCACGCTGCCCTCGAGCGACTCCGACGAGGTCATCGACGATGAGAGTGACGCCACCGTCGTCAGCGAGGAGGCGCTCGTCGGCGAGGCCATCACCTCGGGTGAGCACGACATCTTCGACACGCCCGCGCCGGAAGACCTGGCCTCGGACTCCGCGGACGAGACGCTGGTCTCCGGAGACGACGACGGGCTGATGCTGACGGACGAGCCCGGCCTCGCGTCCTCGGAGGACGAGCCCCTCGTCGAGTCGGCGGACCTGGATGCGTCGTACGCCAGCGACGAGGGCATGTCGCTGGGGGACTCGGAGGACGAGGCCACGTCGATGGCGGCGCTGTCGCTCGGAGACGAGGACGAGCCGCCTCCGACGATGGTGCGCGCCCCCACGCGGGCCCTGCTCCAGGAGGCCGCGCCGAACACGCGCAAGCAGCCGGTGTACGTGGAAGAGGCCCCGCTGGACGTGGATGAGATGCCCACGCGCGTGGGCATCGCTCCGCTGGATGCCTCCATGCTCGACGAGCTGGAGGAGGCACCGGGCTCGGACATGCCCTCGTTGGGGGATCCGTTCGAGGAGGAGGAGCCCACCGCCTCGCATGCCATCGTGTCGCTGGACGACATGCCGGAGGAGGACCCGGAGACCGATTTCGGCTCGGAGCCTCAGGACGAGGCCGACTTCCAGTCGGTGGAGGAGCCGCAAGCCGAGGCCGACTTCGGCTCGGAGCCTCAGGACGAGACCGACTTCCAGTCCGTGGAGGAGCCCGAGGAGGCCTCCGCCGAGCTGGTCGCCGACGGCGCCACCGAGGGTGACGAGGAAGAGCCCGCGGCCGAGGAGTGTGACGAGGCCGCCTTCTTCCTGGACCAGGGCCTGCTGGAAGAGGCTCGCGAAATCCTGGAGACGGTGACCATCGCCTTCCCGGGCCACGCGCGCGCCACCGAGATGATGGAGCGGCTGGAGGCGATGGAGGCCAGCGGTGGGGCGGCGCCCGAAGAGGAGCCGCTGGAGCCCATCTCCGTGCCTTCCGTGCAGCCGGTGACGGATGCGGGCGCGGAGCGCGACGCGTTCGACCTGGCGGCGGAGCTGGCCGGCGAAATCGACAACCTGGGTGACGACACCGTCGCCCCGGCGCCCGCGGAAGAGGACTTCCAGTACTCGGTGGAGGAGGTGTTCTCCGAGTTCAAGAAGGGCCTGGCCAAGGTGGTGAAGCCCGAGGACGTGGACACCCACTACGACCTGGGCATCGCCTACAAGGAGATGGGCCTCTTGGACGACGCGCTCCACGAGTTCGAGGTGGCCCGGCAGGGCTCCGCGGGCACCAAGCGCGAGGTGGACTGCCTCACGATGATGGGCATGCTGCACCTGCTGCGTGGCGACGGAGGCTCCGCGGTGGAGACCTTCCGTGAAGGGCTCGCGAGCCCGTATGCGACGGGTGAGGCGGCCAAGGCGCTCGGCTTCGAGCTGGCGCTGGCCTACGAGGCCAATGGCGAGCCCGGCAAGGCGCTCTTCCACTACCAGCGAGTGGCGGCGATGGATGCGAAGTACCGCGACGTGGGCACGCAGGTGTCCCGCCTCGCGGCGAGTACGGAGCCGGAAGACGACCCCCTGCCGACCCCGGCACCCACCGCGGTGAATGGCGCCAGGTCTCATGGCGCAGCACCCGCCGCGGCGGTGGCGAATCCCCCTGTGCCAGCGGCCGGCGCCCCCAAGGCGCGCAAGGTCGGTTACGTGTAGTTGCCCCCGAGGTCCGGCGAGCCCATGACGACCTACCTCGATTTCTTCGACCTCACGCAGGAGCCCTTCTCCAACGCTCCGGTGAGCCGCTTCTATTACAACTCCGCGCAGCACTCGCAGGCGCTCACCCGACTGATGCACGCGGTGAGCTACATGAAGGGCCTGTCCATCCTCGTCGGCGACATCGGCGCGGGGAAGACGACGCTGGCCCGCCGCATGCTCGACTCGCTGCCCGAGTCCGAGTACGAGGCCGCGCTGCTGGTCATCATCCACTCGGGCATCACCGCCAACTGGCTCCTGCGGCGCATCGCCCTGCAACTGGGCGTGGAGAACCCCGCGCAGGAGAAGCTCGCGCTCCTGTCGCAGCTCTACCAGCGGCTCCTGCAAATCTACGAGTCCGGCAAGAAGGCCGTCGTCCTCATCGATGAGGCGCAGATGCTGGAGACGCGGGAGTTGATGGAGGAGTTCCGCGGCCTGCTCAACCTGGAAGTGCCGGAGCGCAAGCTCATCTCCTTCGTGTTCTTCGGCCTGCCCGAGATTGAGAAGAACCTGAAGCTGGACCCGCCGCTCGCCCAGCGCGTGGCCATGCGCTACAAGCTGGAGCCCTTCACCGCCGAGTCCACCGAGGCCTACATCAAGCACCGCCTCCGGCTCGCGGGCTGCCCCCGCATGCCGTTCTCTCCGGAGGCCCTGCTGGCGGTGCATGAGCACTCGTCCGGCTCGCCGCGTGTCATCAACACGCTGTGCGACAACGCGCTCTTCGAGGCCTTCCTCGCGCGCGCGGAGACCGTCTCCGCGGAGCTGGTGCATCGCATCGGAAAGAACCTGGGACTCCAGGGCATCAACGCGGCTGCTCCCGGAGCGAGCGAGCGAGCGAGCACCGCCCCTGCGACGAACCTGCCCCGAGCGTCGAACAACAAGCTCGACCTGGCGGAGATAGACCGCTACCTCGAAGGGCTGGGTAAGCTCTAGGGGCTTTGGCGACACAGAGCCGCAACGGTGCGCTTCGAGCGCTGCTGCTCGTGCTCCTCGTTCTATCGGGGAGTGTGCTCGCGTTGCGCATGCCCCAGACGTGGGAAGTGGCCTGCACCGTCGCGCGGCGGCACCTGCCTGACGTGCTCGGGCTGGACGTGGGCATTGGCCGCTGTGAGTTGGATCCGCTGGGCTCGCGCGTGGTGGTGCACGGCTTCTCGCTCTTCCTGCCGGGCGAGGACACGCCCCTGGTGGCGGCGGACACCGCGGAGGTGCAGTTCGGCTTCCTGCGCCCCTTCTCCGGCCGGCTGACGCTCGCGCTGGTGCGCGCCGAGCGGCCCCGCGTGACGCTGGACTTGTCCCAGCCCTCGACGGAGCCGGCGAAGAAGTCCGAGGGCTGCTTCCTGGATCCGCTCGAGCGGGTGCGGATTGCTCACCTGGACATCACCGGCGCGGAGCTGCGCCTGGCACTGCCCGAGGGCCGGCGCGTCGAAGTCGCCGACCTGGACGTGCGCTGGACGGAGCGCTGGGGCGTCATCGAGCTGGACGCGGAGGCGCGTCGGGGACTCGTGCGGCTGGGCCCGGACGGCAAGGAGCTGGCGCTGCAGCGGTTGGCCTTCGCCGGCGCCGTGGACCCCGACGAGGCGCTGCTGGAGCTGGAGCGCGCGGAAGTGTCCCTGGATGACATCAGCACCACGGTGTCGGGACGGGTGGACTCGCTGTGCGAGCCGCACCTGGCGCTGGACGCGCAGGTCTTCCTCCCGCTGCGCACGCTGTCCCAGGCGAAGCTGTTGCCGAAGCCCGCGACGGGGCACCTGTGGAGCCGCGTGTCCATCGCCGGCAAGGCGGAGTCTCCCGCGATTTCGCTGGAGCTGTCGGGCAACGGGCTGGGCTACGACAGGTACGGCCCGGCCAACATCTCCGCGCGCCTGTCGTATTCGGGAGACGAGCTTCGGGTGGAGGAGGTGGTGGTGCCAGTGGGAGCCGGCCGGGTGCGCGCCACCGGCAAGCTGGGGCTGACGCCGCTGTTCCCCCTGGAACTCACGCTCAAGACGGAGGACGCGTCGCTGGCGCGCATCCTGGACAAGGCGGGCATCAAGGGCGCGTGGGTGGACTTCCCAGCCACGCTCGACGCGCAGCTCACGGGCAACCTGTTGCCGCGCTTCTCGCTGTCAGGTCCGTTGGACCTGCGCATCGGCCGCTTCACGCTGGCCACGCGGGCGTATGACGCGCCGTCGTCCGACGGCATCACCATCCTGGAGTTCGACAAGGGACGCGCGCAGGCGCAGGTGAAGATTCAAGCGGACCGGGTGTCGTTCAACCACGTCTCCGCGGACGTGGGCCGCTCGCACGTCCAGGGCGACGTGGGGTTGCTCATCGGCAACGGACTGGGGCTGGACATCCACGGCAAGGGAGAGCTGGAGCTCGCGGACTTCGGCCACATCGCGGGGCTGAAGTGGGCGGGGCGGGGCAACGCCACGTACTCGATTACGGGGCCCGTGTCGGAGGTGAAGGTGGAGTCCGGACTGTCGTTCCGCGACTTCGTTTTCTGGAGCTTCTCGATGGGCGTGCTGCAAGGGAAGCTGAACTACTCCGATGGGGTGCTCGCCTTCCCGTCGTTCACCGGCCAGAAGGGGCGCACGCAGTATTACGGCAAGGCCGCCGTGGGCTTCGGGCGGGTGCTCAACCTGAAGCTCGAGGTGAATGTCCCCCAGGGACGCACCGAGGACCTGATCGACGTGGTGGCGGGCCTGACGCCGTCGCTGGCGGTGATGCAGGGCACGCTGGGCGGCACGGCCTCCGGCCGCGTGGAGATAGACAGCCCCATCGAGCGGCTGGAGGGACTGGTGGCCTTCGACGTGAAGGACACCACGTACTACGGCCGTCGCATGGGGGATGGCTCGGCGCGGCTGCGCTTCGTGGATGGCAAGGCGATGGTGCTGGAGCGCACGGAGCTGCGCGGTCCGCTGGGGCGCACGTGGGCGGAGGGCACGCTCCTGTTCGCCGGCGGGCTGGACTACCGCTTCGGCGGAGATGGGCTGTCGCTGGCGGAGACGGTGGAGCCGGAGCTGGCGCGGCGCATGGGCATCCAGGGGACGATGGTGATGGATGGCGTCGTGTCCGGCACGTCCGACCTGCCCGTCGTCGACGTCACGCTGCGCGCCCCGCGCGTGACGTTCGCCGACCGCAACCTGGGCGCGATGGACCTCACCGGGCGACTGGTGGGCAAGGACCTCGAGGTCTGGGGACGGCCCTTCCAGGACGCCAACGGGCGCGTGAAGCTCAAGGTGCAGGACGCGTGGCCCTACGACGCGTCACTGACGCTGGCCCTGCCCGAGATTCGTCCGCTGCTTCCCTCGGAGCCGCTGTGGGCCGGCGTGTCGGGCGCGGTGTCCGGTTCGCTCACCGCCAAGGGGCCGCTGATGGAACCCGAGGCGGCCCACTTGAGCGCGACGGTGGACAAGCTGGTGCTGTCCCGCGGCGATGTGCGCGGCGAGAACACGGCGCCCATCTCCCTCTCCTACGGAAAGGGTCGGGTGGAGGTGCAGCCGTTCCGCTTCCTCGGGCCCTACGTCGACCTGAACCTGGGCGGGTGGATGACCACGCGCGGCGGCATCGCCTTCACCCTGCGCGGCGGTGGAGACCTGCGCCTGCTGGAGTCGCTCATGCCGGCCATGGTGGAGCGCTCCACGGGCCGCGTCACGGTGGACGCGGAGGCCACGGGCACGCTGGACGCGCCGTCCGTGGTGGGCAGCGCGGAGCTGTTGGACATGCGCCTCGCCATGAGGGATTTGCCCGTCAACATCCGAGGCATGTCCGGGCGCGTGGAGCTGACGGGGCAGCGGGTGCTGCTGGAGCACCTCCAGGGGCTGCTCAACGAGGGGCGCATCTCCGCGCGCGGAGACGTGCGGCTCGCGCGCTTCCTGCCGCAGCGGCTGGGCCTCACGGTGCAGCTCGACGAGGTGCCCTACCGACTGACGGAAGACCTGCCGGCGACGTTCTCCGGCTTGCTCCAGGTGGTGGGACCGCCCCGGGGTTTCACCGTCACTGGAGGCATGGACATCGTCAAGATGCGCTACCAGAAGGCGCTGGACGTGGAGTCCCTGCTCAAGTCCATGCAGAAGCGCGCCAACGCGGCGTCCTCGTCGGCGAACGCCGTCACGGGCGAGCAGCAGAAGCCCTGGGTCATCTGGGATGTGAACGTCCACTTCGGGGATGTGCGCGTGGACAACAACCTGGCCAAGGCGCGGATGCTGGGCGACGTGCGGTTGACGGGGACGGACCTGCGGCCGGGCCTGCTCGGCCGGGTGGAGCTGGCGGAGGGCAGCCAGGCGTTCTTCCGCAACAACCCCTTCACCATCAGTCAGGGTCAGCTCGAGTTCCAGGACGCCACCAGCCTGGAGCCCGTCTTCGAGGTCCAGGCCCAGACGCAGGTGCGCGAGTACGTGGTGAAGCTCCACGCCTTCGGCAAGCCCACGGACCCCCAGGTCCTCCTGTCCTCGGAGCCGGCGCTGGTGGAAGGCGACATCGTCTCCCTGCTGACGCTGGGCTTCACCTCGTCGGACCAGGAGACAGCGGCGAGCGCGGGCGCCGGGCTGGCGGCCGAGGCCCTCTTCAACGTGTCGGGGTTGGATCGGCAGGTCCAGCGGTTCCTCCCCAGCAATCCGGTGCTGCGGGATTTGTCCCTCCAGATTTCCACGACCTACAACGACGCCACACGTCAAGCGGAGCCCACCGCGCAACTGGAGTCGAAGTTCCTCAGCGAGCAGCTTAAAATCGGTATGACTCAACCGGTGAGTGGGCGAGGAACGCGGGCGCGTGCCGAGTACCGCTTCGACGACAGACTTTCCGCGCAGGCCCAGTGGGACAACGAGAACAGCGAAGCCTCGTTTGGCAACCTCGGGCTCGAGCTGAAGCTGAGCTGGGAGGTCGAGTAGCCCGCGCCGCCATGGCGCTGGTGCTGTGGCTCTGCGTCCTGTGCGCGGGGCCGGCGCGAGCCCAGCTTCGCGAGGTCGACGTCCCCGGCCCCGAAGTGGTGGCCGTGGAGCTGCACCTCCAGGGCGGCGGTGACGCGGAGGGACTCAGCGGACTGGTGGCGGTGCGCAAGGGCCAGGCGTTGACGCCGGGGAACGTGCGCCGTTCGGTGGAGCGGCTGTGGGCGACGGGGCGCTTCGCGGACGTGGTGGCGAGCGCGGAGGACGTGCCCGGTGGAGTGAAGCTGGTGTTCCAGCTCACACCCGTGTCACGGCTGGCCCGGCTGCGCTTCGACGGCAATGGGGTGCTGTCGGACGCGGAGCTGCTGGATGCCAGTGGCCTGCTGGAGGGTGGGCCCCTCGACGGCGAGGAGCTGGAGGGCGCGGTGTCCTCCGTGCTGCAGGCGTACCAGCGCAAGGGCTACGACTCGGTGAAGGTGACGGCGCGGCAGGAGCCGGTGACGGATGGCGTGGCGGTGTTGCTCCTCATCGCCGAGGGCCAGCCGACGCTCGTGCGCCAGGTGAGCTTCTCGGGAAGCCCGGGCCTGCCGTTGCCGCGTCTGTTGAGCGTGCTGGCGATGCAGCCGGGCGAGGTGTTCGACAGGGCGCGCCTGGATGCGGGGTTGGACCAGCTGCGCATGTTGCTGCGGCAGGAGGGCCATTGGCGGGCGCAGGTGGGCACGCCCTCGGTGCTGGTGGAGGGGAGCTCCGCGTCGGTGGCGGTGCCGCTGTCGGCGGGGCCGCGGTACTCGCTGCGCTTCCATGGCAACCACCGCTTCTCCGCGGAGATTCTGGAGGACGTGCTGGCGCATGACGCGGCGGAGCCGCTCGACGAGGTGGTGGCCGGACGGCTGGCGCGGCGGGTGGAGTCCTTCTATCGCCACCGTGGCTTCCACGACGCGAAGGTGCGCTCGCGCGAGGTGATTCGCCCGGATGGCGAGGTGGCCGCGCTGGCCTTCGACGTGGACGAGGGCCAGCCCCTGCGCGTCGAAGAGGTCCGCTTCCATGGGAACGCCTCGTTGGGCTCGGGGACGCTGCGGGAGTTCCTCGCGGAGCGCATTCGCGCGGGCGAGCTCCAGCCGGAGCTGGACTTGCGGCTCCAGGACGACCCGCTGGACGCGGAGGGGCGCCATGGCCGTCGCGCCACGGCGCTGGAGCCCGTACCGGACCCGTCCACGGTGTACGTGGAAGAGGCGTGGCTGGATGCGACGGAGGAGATGAACGAGGCGTACCGCGAGCGGGGCTTCCTGTCCTCGTCCGTGGTGTTCCGCGGGCTGTCGGTGGATGCGCGGACGCGCACGGCGGTGGCGGACTTCGACGTGGAGGAGGGCCCGCAGGCGCGCGTGGTGGACGTTCGCTACGAGGGGCTGCCGGAGGGCACGGCGCCGCTCACGACGAGGGCGGGGTTGGGGGTGCACAAGGGCCTGCCGCTGAGCTTCGAGGCGGTGGAGGCGGCGCGCCTGGTCCTGGAGCGCGGGCTGGGGCAGCAGGGCTATCTCTTCGCTCGTGTCACCACGGAGTCGTCCGTCGGAGAAGATGGACGGGCCGCGACGGTGGTGTTCCGCGCGGATGCGGGGCCCCAGGTGAAGGTGGGCAAGGTGCTGGTGCAGGGGCTGACCCGCACGGACCCGGACCTCATCATGGCCAACCTCGACTTGGAGGAGGGGAAGCCGCTCTCGCTGGATGCGCTGACGGAGGGCCAGCGGCGTCTGGCCCGGTTGGGGCTGTTCCGGCAGGTGGATGTCTCGCTCGCGGACCCGACCCGACGCGAGCCATCCAAGGACGTGGTGGTGACGGTGCACGAGCGGGCACGCCTGGATGGGCAGGTGTCCGGCGGCTACTTCCTCGTCGACGGTCCGCGCATCACCCTGGACACGACGTATCGCAACCTGGATGGGCTGGGGTTGAACCTGCTGGCGCGCGGGAAGGTGAACTACGCGGGCTGGAGCGCGGAGGCGCTGTCCGCGGACCGGCGCATCGCCTGTGAGCAGTCCGGAGGCGCGGCGTCCGCGGGTTGCGACGTGGAGCTCCAGGGGCTGGCGGGCCTGGGCGGCCGTGGCAACCTCGCGCTGTCGCAGCCGCGCCTGTACTTCCTCTTGCCCTTCGAAGTGGGCGCGCGTCTGGACCTGATTGCCGAGCGGGTGCATCGGCCCTCGTATGTGTCCTCGCGATTCGCGGCGGCCGCGGCGCTCGACTGGGCGGTGGCGTCCTGGTTCAACGTCTCGCTGTCGTACGAAGTGGAGAACAACCGGCTGCGCTCGCGCGCGGGCGTGCTGGAGTTGCTCAACCGCGCCGACCAGGAGCGGCTGCGCTATCCCTACGGCGACTTCGCGCTGCACTCGCTGCGGCCGTCCATCACCCTCGACTTCCGGGATGACCCGACGAACCCCCGGCGTGGGTTGGTGCTCATCAGCAGCGCGGAGCTCACGAAGGGCATCAGTGTGAATCCCACGGACGTGGCGGGCAATGCCGTGGCGGCGTTCCCCATCAACGGCGTGAAGCTGTCGAGCAACCTGAGCGGCTACATCCCCCTGGGCCGACGGGCGAGCCTGGCGCTGTCGGCGCGCGCGGGGACCATCGTCCCGCTGGAGACGGGCGCGCAGACCATCGGCTCGAAGCTGTTCTACCTGGGTGGCTCGTCGAGCCTGCGAGGCTTCCGCGAGGACGGCGTGCTGCCGGAAGACGTGCGCGAGGCACTGCATCAGCGACTGCGGGACTGCCGCTCGCTCATCAGCCCGTCGGGATGTTCGGGAGAGCTGAAGGCGGTGCTCGCGGGGCAGGTGCCGGGGAGCCAGGGCGGAGAGCTCTTCACGCTGGGCAAGGTGGAGCTGCGGGTGCCGGCGCTCACGTCGGTGGACCTGGGGTTGTTCCTCGAGGCGGGCAACCTGTGGTTGGACCGGACGCGGCTGGATTTGGAGCGGCTGCGGTACGCGGCGGGCATCGGCTTCCGGTATGTGACGCCCGTGGGTCCGCTGGCCTTCGACGTGGGCTTCAATCTGGATCCGGACGAGGAAGTGAACGAGGCGCGGACGCAGTTCCACTTCAGCATCGGTACGTTCTGAGGAGGCGGGATGCGCACGTCGTCCAGATGGCTCGTGGCGCTGGTGGTGGCGGTGGGCGGGGTCTGTCTCTTATACACATCT
>NZ_JABXEM010000657.1:0-423 GCF_013372595.1 Myxococcus sp. AM011 | reverse complement strand
GTTTAACGCATACGCTCATTCATCCCCAAGTCAATCGGGCAAAAGCCGAGCATGAGCAAAAAGATGCCAATGTTGCGCTGCATCTCGTGGAAAAGACAAAAGACGGGATCGTCGTCGACGGCATTCGGCTCTTGGCGACACAAGCCGCCATTACCGACGAAATTATTGTTTTTCCGTCAACCGTTAAAAAAGCAGGCGAAAAAGATGATCCTTATTCGCTAGCTTTTGCCATTCCAAATCATACTCCGGGATTAAAGTTTTTTTGCCGCGAATCATTTGATTACGGGAAATCGCGCTACGACCATCCGCTCGCTTCGCAATTTGAGGAAGGTGATGCGATTGTCAGTTTTGAAAACGTCTTCGTGCCGTGGGAACGCGTTTTTATTCTGGAAAATTCCGACGTGTGCAACAGAGCTTTCCGGG
>NZ_JABXEM010000656.1:0-423 GCF_013372595.1 Myxococcus sp. AM011 | reverse complement strand
TCGCATCTCCCTGCGCCAGGATGACCTGGAACCCCTGACCCGCGACGCGAATCAATTCTCCGTCCCGTGCAACCCCAAGGGCGAGCCATGTCTCGGCCTCCTCTCTTGTCGAGAAGGTCTGGGAGACGATGACGCTTTCAATGGCAGGCGTGAAGAACGACCGGAAAAACCCACGGTATTCCTCCAGCCTCTCGGCTTCGCGGACATAGACAAGCGCCACGGCGGCGATCCGCAGCGCCTCATCTTCAGGCGAACCTTCTTCGTACTTTTCGTTCACGCCCTTCAGGACGTCCAGCACGGAATCAACATCGAAATCTGGATTGTATTTCATTTCATTTGCTCAAAGCGCCAGGGGAATCAGCACCAGTGCACCGGCAGCACTCGTCGTGAGCACGAAGGCTACGCCTCCAACGACGACAAGGG
>NZ_JABXEM010000655.1:0-424 GCF_013372595.1 Myxococcus sp. AM011 | reverse complement strand
GTCGTTTCTGATCGCGGCCAAGGTGGCAAACCTCGGTGTGCCGATGGTCATGAAGCGGCTGATCGATGCCATGAACGTGTCGCCGTCCGACCCGCGCGCGCTGCTGGTTGTGCCGGTGGGCATCATCATTGGTTACGGGCTGCTGCGGCTGTCGACGTCGCTGTTCTCGGAGCTGCGCGAAATCCTGTTCGCGAAGGTCACGGAGAGTTCGGTGCGCACGCCCGCACTGCAGGTGTTCCGCCATCTGCACGCGCTGTCGCTGCGCTTTCATCTGGAGCGCCAGACCGGCGGCATGAGCCGCGACATCGAGCGCGGCACACGCGGCATCCAGTCGCTCATCTCGTATTCGCTGTACAGCATCCTGCCGACGCTGGTGGAAGTCGGCCTCGTCATCACGTATTTCTTCGTGAAGTACGACGTGTGG
>NZ_JABXEM010000654.1:0-425 GCF_013372595.1 Myxococcus sp. AM011 | reverse complement strand
CTCGCAATACTTTAAATGGCAATGTTCATAAGAGTGAACAGGGATATTTGTTTGTTCTGGAAGATACCGAAGCTCAACGTGTTATTGGTGTAAGTGCAATTGAGGTTGCGGTAGGTTTAATTGAACCTTGGTACAACTTTCATGTGGGAACACAAGTACACGCTTCAAAAGCACTAAATGTTTATAAGTCATTACCGACTTTATTTTTAAGTAATGACAGAACAGGAAGTAGTGAGCTCTGTACATTATTTTTAGATCCGGAACGCCGTGAAAATCAAAACGGTAAATTTTTATCGAAAATCCGTTTTATGTTTATCGCAGCATTTAAGCAATATTTTGAGAAAAAATTAATTGCGGAAATGCGTGGCTACTCTGATGAAAATGGATGTTCACCTTTTTGGGATGCGATTGGGCACCATTTTTTC
>NZ_JABXEM010000653.1:0-426 GCF_013372595.1 Myxococcus sp. AM011 | reverse complement strand
ACCCTATCCAACTAATAGCAAGATTATTATGGGGGATGTACTGAATCATGCAGCACTGAAGCAGGCCATGCAGGGACAGGATGTTGTGTATGCCAACCTTACGGGGGAAGATTTAGATATTCAGGCAAATTCAGTGATCGCTGCGATGAAAGCCTGTGATGTTAAACGTCTGATCTTTGTTCTTTCCCTCGGTATTTATGATGAAGTTCCAGGAAAATTTGGCGAATGGAATAATGCAGTTATTGGTGAACCCCTAAAACCATTCCGCAGGGCTGCGGATGCAATTGAGGCTTCTGGACTGGAATATACAATTCTTCGCCCTGCCTGGCTGACTGATGAAGATATTATTGATTATGAGCTTACCTCACGCAATGAACCATTCAAAGGTACGATCGTATCACGTAAGAGTGTCGCAGCATTAATTAC
>NZ_JABXEM010000652.1:0-427 GCF_013372595.1 Myxococcus sp. AM011 | reverse complement strand
CGGGCGCGGTCGCGCAGCGCAGGCGGCAGCTTGTTGACCAGGATGGCGATGAAGACGAGGTTGTCGATGCCGAGAACAATCTCGAGCACCACCAGGGTAAACAGGCCAATCCAGATGGACGGGTCAGCAAGCCAGGTCATAGCGGGAAGTAGGAGACAGCAGAAAGGCGATCCGCCGATGATAACCGCAGCGCACGCACGGCCTTGCGCGAATCCGTCGCAAGGTGTTGCAACAACCGGGCCGCGGGGCTTGGATTGCGAGGCTCAGCGCTGTGCGACGCGGCTGCCGCTCTGGACGCCGGATTGCATCGCCCGCACGGGGCGATAGCCGTCGGTGAGCGTCTTGAGAAACGCAACGATGTCGCGCACGTCGGCCTCGGACAGCACAGGCTTGTCGCCCGGCTTGCCGCCAAACGGCGGCTCCATGT
>NZ_JABXEM010000651.1:0-429 GCF_013372595.1 Myxococcus sp. AM011 | reverse complement strand
GGCAGCCACACCGGCAGCGTCTCCGCGGGACACCGCACCCGCAACGTCCCATGCCCCACGAGCAGACTCTTCCCGCTCGCTCGAGTCCCTCGCAGGTTGAAGATGCCGACGTCCTGGCGCTCATGCAGCCCCGGCAGCCGGTGCGACAGCGCCGATAACAACGCATACCCATGGTCCAACGGAACCCCACCGCCTCGCGCGGGGTAGACGAGGTCAATCACTGACATGTTCAGCCTCGATGGCCCCGCCTCGGCGGGACGATCCTACGGGGGAAGTCCTCGCCAAGACCCCTGACGAGGGCACAGAGGTGCCAGCCCCGCGAACGGCGGCGCGACGCCACGGGCCCACCCTCCCAGGAGGGGGCCCAGGCACGTCCGACACTCGGGGAGCAGGGGTCATCACGCATCTCCACGGGGAAGACGCCAACGC
>NZ_JABXEM010000650.1:0-429 GCF_013372595.1 Myxococcus sp. AM011 | reverse complement strand
GGGCTTCCAGCTTGGCCAGCGTGGCTTTGAAATCGGCCACACGCTTTTGTTCCTGTTCCACCACGGCGGCCGGCGCGCGGGCGACGAACGATTCGTTACCGAGCTTGGCTTCGCACTTGGTGATCTCGCCGCGCAAGCGGTCGATTTCCTTCGACAGGCGCGCATGCTCGGCAGCCACGTCGATCTCGATCTTCAGCAGCAGCTTGTTCTCGCCGACGATGGCGACCGGCGCACCGGCGCCGTCCTGCTCCATGGCGGCAGCGTCCGTGTAGACCTTCACTTCGGACAGCTTGCCCAGCGCTTGCACGTACGGCGCCGCCACCTGCAGGAACTCGGCTTCGCCATTGGCGTACAGCGGCACACGTTGCGCAGGGGAGATGTTCATCTCGCCGCGAAGGTTGCGGCAGGCGTCTACCAGTGCCTTTAGCT
>NZ_JABXEM010000649.1:0-433 GCF_013372595.1 Myxococcus sp. AM011 | reverse complement strand
GGGCTGGCAACGCCGCGATGTCCTGGATGTGGATGTCCTGCGCCCGCATCCGTGCGTTCTGCGCCTCGATCTGCGCGCGATCCAGGATCGGCGCATCGGCGTTGTCCAGACGCGCCGCCCAGTACTGCGGCGTCAGGTAGGCCTCGTGCAGGCCGATAACATAGGGCAGCGGTGCGCCGGGATCGGGCGCCGGGGCGGCCTGTGCAAAGGCCGGTGCGGCCAGCAGGCACAGGGCCAAGGTCAAGCGGCGCGGCCAATGCCGGTGCCGTTCGCGGGAAGCCAGGCTCATGCGGTGCACACCCTCCTCGAATGCCTTGTGGAATATTTATTCCTTTCGGCATCGAAAGCAAGAATAAATTATTGACCGGCATCCCGGTCCGTGTTACACAGCCGTTACCACCCGCGCTGGGGAAGAGTCGATGTGGATCCTGCC
>NZ_JABXEM010000648.1:0-437 GCF_013372595.1 Myxococcus sp. AM011 | reverse complement strand
GCTGACCGGCTTCCACGGCGCGCAGCAGGGCGTCGATTCCGCTGGAAGCGTTTAGCGGCTCCAGCACGAGTTGCAGCGTGCCACCGCAAGGCAGCCCAAAACGATGCGCTTCTTCAGCGCTGATGCCGTATTTGACGGCTTCGGGCTTGGTGTAATGCAGGCCTTCGCGGCGCACGCGGTCGATGAGGTCGTCTTCAATGCAGCCGCCCGAGACCGAGCCGATGACGACGCCGTCATCGCGCAGCGCAAGCATCGCACCCTCGGGCCGCGGCGACGAACCCCACGTTTTGACCACCGTGACGAGCAGCACGCGCCGCCCCTGTTCCAACCAGCGCACGCTGGTTTTCAAGACTTCAAGATCGACGCTGTCCATGATGCGTTGGCTGCGCTTTCGCGCGCTTCAGTGATGTGTTGCGGGGAATGGACCGATTATGCCC
>NZ_JABXEM010000064.1:0-42305 GCF_013372595.1 Myxococcus sp. AM011 | reverse complement strand
CCACCCGCCCGAGCCCGAGGCGGGTGTCAGCGCGACGTCAGCCCCCGGCGCCATCCTCTTCGTCTCCGCGGACACGCGCGGCTACCTGGGCCCCTGTGGCTGCAGCGAGAACATGCGCGGCGGCATCGCCCGGGCGGCCTTCCAGGTGCGCGAGGCGCGACAGGGCACCCTGCCCGTGCTGTACGTGGACGGCGGCAACAGCCTCTTCGGTGAAACCACGCTCAAGCCCGGCCAGGTTCCCCAGGAGGAGCTGAAGGCGAAGGCGCTGGCGGACGCCATGCGGTTGATGGGGCTGGCGGTGCGTGCCACCGGGCCCCTGGACGACACGCGCGGCGCGGACTTCCGACAGGGGCTGGGACTGCCCGAAGTCGCTGACGGCGCGGTGAAGCTGCTGCCCGCGGGCTCGCGCAAGGTAGCCGTCGTCGCCGCGGACTCGCCGGCCCAGTTCGTGGCGGCCAGTGCCAGGGCCCGCGCGGAGGGCGCGGACTTCGTGCTGGGGCTCTTGGATGCGCCCTTGGAAGAGGCGCAGAAGGCGGCGGAGACGCCGGGGCTCTCGGTGGACGTGCTGGTGGCCACGCGCTCCGCCACGGAGATGAGCGGAGAGCAGAACCGGCTGGTGAAGGCTTCGGTGCCCGTCGTCGCGCCGCAGAGCAAGGGCCGCTCGCTGGTGCGCGTGGACCTGAGCTACGCGCCAAAGCCGGGACGCTTCACGCTCCAGAAGGGCCAGGCCGACCTGGAGCGCGAGGTGGCCGCGCTGGAGCAGCGCACCGCGCTCCTGGACAAGGAGATCAACCTCCCGGGCATCGACCCGAAGCTCAAGGCGCTCAAGCAGGCCAAGCGCGACGAGCTGGTGGCGCGCAGGCAGGCGCTGGTGACGGCGCCGCCCGCGTCATCGCCGGACGTGAATGGCTTCACGGTGCGCTTCGTGCCGCTGGAGTCGGGGCTGCCCTCGTCGCCGGACGCGCAGGCCCTGGTGGCGCGCTACGACGCGGAGGTCGGCAAGCTGAACCTCGCGTGGGCGAAGGAGCACGGGCAGGACTGCCCCGTACCCGCCAAGGGCCAGTCGGCCTTCGTCGGCAACGAGCCGTGCCGCTCGTGCCACGAGGAGTCCTTCCCGGTGTGGGAGAAGTCCAAGCACCACCACGCATGGGAGACGCTGGAGGAGGTGGGCAAGCAGCATCACCTCAACTGCGTGGGTTGCCATGTCACGGGCTGGGAGCAGCCCGGAGGCGTGTGTCGCCTGGACAAGGTGGCGGGGCGCGAGGACGTGGGCTGTGAGAGCTGCCACGGTCCGGGCTCCGCGCACTCGGACGAGCCGAGCGCGGACAACATCATCGCCTCGCCCGGCGAAGCGGTGTGCGTCACGTGCCACAACCCGGAGAACTCGCCCCACTTCGACTTCGCGACGTACCTGCCGCGAATCCTGGGGCCGGGACACGGAAAGCCCGTGGACGCCCAGCCGCCGGGCAAGCCAGCGGACGCACCGAAGCCCGCCAAACCGTAATCACGTGTCAGCGCCTGGCCGCTCGTACCCACGGAGCGTGCAGAGATAAGCCTTACCGCGCGACTCGTTGTTTGACTGTCAAGAAAAAGCGCGAATACTTCGGCCTTCGCCTGCTTCTGGGCGCACTCTTCCTGCGACCAAATGCTGCCTCTCTGCCTGCTCTTGCTGAACCTGGCCTCGCTCCCCATCTCGGAGGGAGTGCCACCACCCATGCCCCCGTCACCGCCGGGCATGCGCGTGCTCGCCGCGGAGGAGACTCGGGCCATGGCCACCGCTCCTTCGGTGGTGAAGGACACGCTGCCCACCTCGGGCGGCGCCGTGACGAAGAGCGAGCCCGTGCCTCCTCCGAGCACCGGTGCCGCGAAGACCGAGGGCTCCGCCTCCTCGCCTGCCGTGGGCTCCACGGCCCAGGTCGTCGCGCCTCCGGGCGTGGGCACCGCCGCGACGCCGGCCCCGAGCAACACGGTGAAGGCTCCCGCCTCCACGGGTGCGGGCGAGGTCAAGGCTTCCGTCGCAGGCAATGCGGCGGCTGAAGACGACAAGGCTGATGGCGACGGGCCAGACGCCGACGACAAGCGCGCGGGAGCGAACGGCGCGGACGCGGAGGACCCGGACGATGAGCCCGAGGCCACGCGTGAGATGGTGGAGTCCGAGTCCGCGGAGCTGGAGGAGTTGCGCGCGCTGGAAGGCGCGACGTTGGACCCGGCGGCGCGGCCGAGCGCGGAGGTGATGCAGTCCCTGCGTCGCCTGGGGCTCGCGAACCCGCTGCGCATGCGGATGCTGGACGCGCTGGAGGAGCCCACCTTCCGCGAGGACGACACGCCAGAGCAGCTGCCGCTCATCACCAACCTGGCTGCGTTCGACGTGGGGTTGATTCAGGACCGCTACGACATCCCGGTGGAGATGCAGCCGCTGGTGGCGCAGTACATCCAGTTCTTCCAGGGGCCCGGACGGCGCTGGTTCCGCAAGTGGATGTCCCGCTCAGCGCGCTACCTGCCGGTGATGCAGCCGATTTTGGAGAAGCACGGCCTGCCTCGGGACACGGTGTACCTGGCGATGATTGAGAGCGGCTTCTCCGCGCACGCGTACTCGTGGGCGCACGCGTCCGGCCCGTGGCAGTTCATCTCCAGCACCGGCAAGCAGTACGGCCTCAAGCAGGACTTCTGGGTGGACGAGCGCAGGGACCCCATCAAGGCGACGGGCGCCGCGGCGACGTACCTCAAGGACCTCTACAGGGAGCTGGGCCACTGGTACCTGGCCTGGGCGGGCTACAACACGGGCTCCGGCCGGGTGCGGCGCATGGTGGAGCGCCACGGCACGAAGGACTTCTGGGTGCTGTCGGAGGAGAAGGGCCTGGCGAAGGAGACGAAGCACTACGTGCCCAAGCTCATCGCCGCCGCGCTGGTGGCGAAGAACCCGTCGGCGTTCGGCTTCTCCGAGCAGGAGTTCGACTACGAGCAGCCGCTCGAGTTCGACGTGGTGGAGCTGACGGACGCGACGGACCTGGACGTGGTGGCGCGCGCGGCGGGGGTGAACATCCAGGACGTGCAGGACCTGAACCCGGAGCTGAAGCGCTGGTGCACGCCTCCGGCGACCGCGAAGAACCCCTACAAGCTGCGGTTGCCCACGGGCTCGTCGCCCCGGTTCGTGGAGGGCTTCAAGAAGCTCTCTCCGGCCGAGCGACTGACGTTCCGGGTGCACACCGTGAAGCGGGGCGACACGCTGTCGCAAATCGCGGAGCGCTACGGCACGGCGTCGGAGGCCATCCTCCAGATGAACCGGCTCAAGAGCGCGCGGACGTTGAAGCTCGGCACGGACCTGGTGATTCCGGTGCCGGCGAGCAAGGCGGGCCCCACCGGTGGCGGCGCGTTGGCGAGCAAGGTGGCGCAGGCCCGCCGCAATGGCGTGGTGGTGCACCGTCCCGAGGACGAGGTGCCCGCGGGCACACCGAAGGGGCCCGTGGCCGCCGGCCCGGTGAAGACGGAGACGCTCAACGGACGCAAGCGCGTGACGTATGGCGTGCAGTCCGGCGACAGCCTCTGGGTCATCGCCACGAAGTTCAACGTGTCGGTGGATGACCTGAAGAAGTGGAACAACCTCCGGCGGCGCAACCCGACGTTGCAGGTGGGCTCGTTGGTGTACGTGTGGCCCGAGGGCACGTCCCAGGTGCAGGAGCGCGCGGGCACGGTGGTGATGGCGAAGCAGGTGGCCGCGAACGTGGGGAAGCCAGGTGGCAAGGTGCACGCGCTGGCCGAGGGCGAGACGCTCTGGTCCGTGGCGCAGCGCTACGGCGTCACCGTCGAGGACATCATGCGGTGGAACAACATCAAGGACCACCGGACCCTCCCCACGGGGAAGGTGCTCTCACTGAGCGCGCCGTGAGCCTTCGCGCGAGGACGTCTTCGGACGTCCCCATGTCGGGCGAGTGATTTGCAAACGGGCCGGGGATGACCTTGCCCATTTCGCGGAACGACTCGCTCGCCCTTCCCTTCTCACTCGACGCCAACGACGTCGCCCGCCCGAGCGAGGCAGGCCTCGGATGGGCTCACACGCATCCTCCATCGCGAGCCCGCGACAACGTCCTGGAGACCGCACCGCGCATCCAGGTCTCGCGACTCCCGTCCCACGAAGCGCGGACGGCTCAACGTGGCCCTGAGGCCGACAGGCTCGCCCACGGAATCACGGGGCCGAACGTTCTGGAGCCTGCTTCGATATCACTCGGCACACCCACGCGCCCTACCACCTCGCGCGGCGATGGTCCGGCTCCCGCGCAGCCCACCTCCGTGAGCGGCTGGGGCAGCTCCTCCTGGCCACCCGCCCCCTTGGCGCAACCACTCGCCAACGCCCATTTCACCGGCCTGCCCCAACTCGCGGACGTGGCCTCGGGCCAGGCAGTCCTCGGCCCGGGCTCACGAGGTGGCGGCCCGCGCGCGGTGCAGACGGCGTTGTTGAACATGGGCTTCGCCCTCCACGGCGGCGCGGACGGAGAGTTCGGCCCCCAGACGGCGCGCGCCCTGCGCAATTTCCAGGTGCACGCGGGCCGCGACTTTCCCACCGTCAAACCCACGGGCGTACTCGACACCGCCACACTGCGCGCCCTGGACGCGCTCGCGCCCGAGCCCGGCACGAAGGGCCAGTCCCAGGGAATTCCTCCCGCCGTCTACGACGGGCAGCCCGTGCGCGTCGTCGTCGCGCTGCGCGAGCACCGCACGTTCCTCTACGACAACGAGGGGCGCCTCGTGGACATCTTCCCGAACGCCTCGGGCACCACCGCCACGCCCACGCGCGCGGGCCTCAAGGTCGTCCGAGCCCGGCTGGACCAGGCCGCCGCCGAGGCAGCGGGGGCGCGCCTGTGGAACGACAGACACGTCTTCGGCACGCGCATCCTCGATTTGTCCTGGGCCGACGGACGGCACTCCGCCGAGGAGCTTCACGGAACCAACGCCCCCGCCCTGCTCGGCGGGGACGTGTCCCACGGCTGCATCCGTCACTCGAACGAGGCCATCGTCGTGCTCCACGACGCGCTCTCCGCGGGAGACCGCGTGGCCATCGTGGAGCACGTGGACGACCCGCACCTGGGTGGCGCCCTGGTGCCGGTCTCCTGAGTGCTACCCCTCCTCGAGCAACGCCTTCAGCTCCCGCACGCGGCGGGTGATGGCGTCGCGGTCCACCGAGCGGTAGACCTCCGGCAACAGCTCCCGGCTGGTGCACTCCTGCACCGCCACGAGGTTCTGGAGCTCGATTTCCAGCGGGTAGCTGGGAGGCACGAAGTCCGCCAGCACCGCGGCCAGGTCCTCCTTCGCCACGGACTCGCGGCCCTCCGCCAGTGCGCGGAACTTCGAGCGCACCATGACGGCCTCGATATCCGCGCCGCTGAAGGCCCGAATCCCCTCCGGAATCATCTTGGAGAAGGAGTCGATGCCCTCCACGGACACGCCCGTCTTCTTGGACATGACCTGGAACAGCTCGTCCCGCTCCGCGTCCGTCTGCGGATAGAAGAGCGCCAGGTGCTCCTCCGCGCGGCCCTGCCGCTTGAGGTCGATGGGCAGCAGGTCCGGCCGCGCCGTCATCAGGAACCAGACAATCTTGCCGCGGTACTGCGTGTTGCCCATGAAGGAGGCAATGGAGCCGAACACGCGGCTGCTCGTCCCGGAGTCCCCGCCCGAGTCACGGTTGCCGAGGAAGGTGTCCGCCTCGTCAATCATCACCGCCACCGGCCACAGCGCCTTGAGGAGGTTGAAGATCTTCTCGAGGTTCGCCTCGGTGACGCCCTGCCACTGGCTGCGGAAGTTCAGGAACTTCACCACCGGGATTCCAATCTCCCCGGCGAAGCAGCTCACCATGAACGTCTTGCCCGTGCCCACGGGGCCCGACAGCAGGTAGCCCATGGGCATGACCTCGATGCGCCCCTTCTTCAGGGCCGAGGCCGCCTGCCGCAGCATCTGCTTCGCCTTGGCATGTCCCGCCACCGCGTCCAGCGTGTGCGAGGGCTCGATGAACTCCAGCAGGCCGTGGCACTCCGCCTGGATGATCTCCTTCTTCTTCTCCTTGAGCAGGTCGGAGGTGATGCGAATCTCCCGCTCCAGCGCCTCCGTCAGCACGCGGTCCAGGTTGATGCGCGACAGGCCGGCCGTCATCTTCGCCAGGCCCGCCAGCGGCACGTCCGACAGCGACTGGAGCCGCTTGCCCTCCAGCTTGTAGCGCACGTACTCCAGCCGCTCCTCCTCGGTGGGCAGCGGCAGCTCAATCGGCGCCACGTACGGGTTGCGGGAGATGCGCGGAGAGATGTCCGCCAGGTTCTCCGCCAGCAGCACCACGGACACGTCGCCCGCGAGGAACTGCGGGTCGTGCGCCCACTTGTCCAGCGTGGCCAGCACGAAGCGGTCCTCGGACGACAGGTGGGAAATCTCCCCGCCCGGCACCAGCGTCTCCGCGAAGTCGATGATGAGCGCCAGCGAGCGCCCCTCGCTCAGCCGCATCCGCAGGAAGTTCTCCAGAATCTGGAGCGCGCGGCCCGGGTCTCTCGGCATCACCTTCGAGTAGTCCGTGCCGTACATCGCGTCATAGCCGGCCATCGTCCGCGCCAGGTCCTTCTGCGTCTCCGGCGTGGCCGAGCGGATGCCCGACGAGCGGTCGTAGAAGAGGACGTGGTCTCGCCCGCCGAACAGCTCCTCGGAGAGGAAGGTCTTCAGCGTGCCGAAGCCCCGCCCGCCGTCCTCCAACTGGAGCGGCTGGAGGTCCCTCACCGCCCCGAAGAGCAGGAAGGTGCTCACCGTCTTCGTGTAGTACTTGCGGGCCAGCTGCTGCGCCCAACGGGGGAGGTCCGCCAGCGGATCTTCCTTGTGAACCTTGCGCACCTTGCTCACGGACACACGCCTCCTGTCGCTCCTCCGGACGGGGAGCAGACGCACCCGCTTCCCACGAGGGAAGCGGGGCTCGATTTCATGGAATCTAACGGCAGCGGGGCTGACGCTTGAGGGAAACCGTCGCCGTGGCGATGGATTCTCCGGACTCCGGCGCGGGCACGTCCACCTCCGCGTCGTTGTGGCACTTCAGCTTCAGCGTGAGCTGGCGCACGCTCGGATTCACCAACACCGTGGCGGGCGTCTCTCCCAGCTCCTGGCCGTTCGCGAAGATGACGGCGCCCGCGGGCTTGGAGTCGATCTTCACCGACACCTTGGACACCACGGGCTCCAGCTTCAGCGACACCTCGAAGGGACCATCACCCGTCAGGGGCACCCGCTTGGACGCCGGCTTGTGCTGCGGCGCGCTGATCTCCACCACCCACTCCTGCCCGGAGATGGGGACACCCTTGATGAACGCATCCGAGGCGCCCTGCGACCGGACCACCTTGCCGTCCACCTTCACCTGGGCATCCGACGGCTGGGTGACGAGCACCAGTGACGCGGTGCGCACCAGACTCTCCAGGGCGACCTCCACCGGCTCCACGCCCTTGCCGCTGTTGACCTGGAGGGTCCGCGTGAAGGTCTTGTAGCCCTCCGCGCTCACCGTGACCATGACCTGCCCGGCCGTCACCTCGCGCAGGAGCGTGGTGCCGGTGCCCTCCACGGGGATGGGCTGGGTGTCCAACGTCACCTGCATCCGGCCACGCACCTCGGGAGGGACGCGCTGGAGGTCCAGCATGACGTAGCCAACCCCGGGCCGGCTCGCCATCCACCCCACGACGCCGAGCAGCAGCACCGCGGCCACGCCGACAATCGCGTAGAGCACCCGCTTGTCCAGACCCCGTCGACCCAGCGCGGGCACGGCGGCGGTCGGATGGTCCTCCTGCTCGTAGTCCTCCTCCTGCTCGACATGGCGAGGCGGAGGCGGGCGCGGCGGAGTTCCCGCGCCGAGCATGGGGGGCGGACGCGAGTGGCCGCCCTGAAGCCCCTCCGCCAGCGCCGCGCGGGAGACGCCCTGCGACACGTCCGGAGGCAGCGCCGAGCGCGGAATCCCCTGGGAGACGTCCGGCGAGGGCCCTTCCCGGACGATGCGGGGCAGCCCATCACCACCAGCGCCACGGCTGCCACGCGGTCCTGGCGCCGAGTTGGCGACCTCCGAGGGCATCAGCGTGGGCACCGTCACCGAGGGACGGGCCGGCGCGCCCGCGGGCATCAGCACGGGCATGGACGGAAGGGAGTTCCGGGGAGGCGCCTGCGGCGGGATGACGGCCGTCTTGCCCGTGGTGGGCTCGTCGTCCTCGTCGTCCGACTGCTTCGGGTTGCGCGACTCCAGCGGAGTGACGGCGCGGCCCACGGCCGCTCCCGGCTGGGTCGTCGGCTCCGGCCGCTCGTCGAAGACGTGGTCGCTGGACACCAGTTGCGTGGCCTGGACCTCGTCCTCCTTCGGCGCGGGCGCGGCGGTGGCCGCCGTCAGCCGGGGCAGCGCGGCCAGCGTGGGCGAGCGCCGCACGCCGGTGGGGGACACGGAGCCCATCGTCGCGGTGGACCGGGGCGCGCCCATGGGCTGCACCACGGGCACCGCCTGCGGGGGCGGAGCCGAGGGGGCCGCCGCGGGCATGGCCATCATCCCGCCGGAGCCACCCGTGCTGAAGCCCGTGGCCGCCTCCAGCGCGGCGAGCATGCCGTCGGGAGGACGGATGTCGGCGTACTCGGACAGGCGCTGCCGCTCGCGCTCCACTTCCTCCGCGAAGGTGGACTTCATGTACTGCATGAGGTCCTTGCGGCCGAAGATGGTCTCGCTGGTGATGAGGAAGCGCTGCAGGTCGTCGCCCAGCTCGCTGGCGTACTGGTAGCGCTCGTCCACGTCCTTGGCGAGCGCGCGCATGACGATCTTCTCCAGCACCTCCGGGATGCGCCGGTTGAACGTGGACGGCGGCGGCACCTCCGCCTTGCGCACCTTCTCCAGCACGCTGAAGTCGCTGTCGCCCACGAAGAGCCGCTCGCCCGTGAGCATCTCGTAGAGACACACTCCGATGGCGAACACGTCCGAGCGCCGGTCCAACGGCAGGCCGCGGATCTGCTCCGGGCTCATGTAGCCGAACTTGCCCTTGAGGATGCCCGCCTGCGTCTTGGTCGCCTTGCCCGCCGCCTTGGCGATGCCGAAGTCGATGACCTTGACCTCGCCCTCGAAGGAGATGAGGACGTTCTGCGGCGAGATGTCGCGGTGGACGATGTTCATGTCCCGCCCCATCCCGTCCTTCTTCCGGTGGGCGTAGTCCAGGCCCTCGCACATCTTGGACAGGCAGAAGGCCACCAGCGGCACCGGCGCGGGCTCACCCTTCTTCCGGCAGCGGTCGAAGATGGCCCGCATGTCCTTGCCGGGGATGTACTCCATCGAGATGAAGTAGCTGCTGACGATCTGCCCCAGCTCGTAGATCTGCGCGATGTTGGCGTGGCTCAGCTGGACGCTGATCTTCGCCTCATCGATGAACATCGAGATGAACTCTTCGTCCTCCGCGATGTTCGGCAGGATGCGCTTGATGGCCACGAGCCGCTCGAAGCCGCTCGCGCCGAACTGCTTGCCGCGCCACACCTCCGCCATGCCGCCGATGTTGACGCGGTCCAGTAGGAGGTACTTCCCGAATGGGATGGGCTGACGCTTCGGTTGAGAGGTCGTCACGTGGGGGAGGGTCCGTTCAATGGGAGCCTAGCGATCGCCCCTCTGTAGGGTCAACCACACGGAGACCCTCACGCGCTCTCCAGGCAGGCAGGCAACAGGCACGTAGCAGCGCCAATTTTTCTCAAGGTTGAAGACTGGAGGTTCCCCCGTCGGTGCCGCCCTCGGCCGTGGGGGCCGGGGCATCCCGGAACGCCGCCCCGGACTCGGCCGCTGCATCCCGGAACGCCTGGCCCGGCTCGGCCGGGTCCTCCTCGGCGATGGCCGGCTGGACCAGCAGGAAGCGCACCTTGCCCTCGGCGGAGAGCAGCTCCGGCGCCCCGAAGCGCTTCTCCGCGGAGAGGCCCACCAGCGTCACCCAGGCGCCCTTGCGCTCGGGGGCGACGCAGTACAACAGCGTCCCGGGACGGACGCCTGGGGCATCGCGTACCGGGCCCTCGCAGTCCTTTCGGACCTGGAGGGCATAGGCCGTCAGTGGCTCCCCATGCACCAGGTAGGGCGGCCGGCCCAACTCCTCCAGCAGGGGCTGGAGCACCCGGGGGTCCTCGGCCACGGCGTCCTGGCTGGAAAGGGCCTGGGCCAGCTTGTGGAAGCGCTGGAGGCTCATGGACGCCATGTCCGTGGAGTCGATGGGGATGCGGCTCTCCGCGAGCACCAGGTCCGCGAAGAGCGCGCCGACGAGGACGATGGGCAGGAGCCGGAAGCCCTTGAAGCCCTCCACCTTGCCTTGCACCAGGCCCACGACGGCGACCGCCGTCGCCAGGGCGGCCAGCGCCAGCACCACCGAGGGGCGGATGGGCGAGGGCAGATCCACGAGGGCGGAGACATCGGCGGTACGGGCGCGCAGCGCGTCGGCCAGGTCTCCTCCGTAAATCCAGGTGATGGCGGCCAGGCTGAGCACATTGCCCAGCAGCGTCTTTCGGGAGGGGAGCGTCATCCAGCGAGCGTCCGTGCGGGGTCGGTGGCGGCGGCGCGGCGGCTGGGGAAGTACGCCCCGGCCAGCGCGGCCAGGAGTCCCAGCACCACCCCACCCAGCACCACCGGCCAGGGAAAGGAGAAGAAGCTGTCGGGCTTGAACGGGAAGTTGGGCAGGTAGCCCGCGGCGAAGCGGTTGACGCCCAGGGACGCGAGGAGCGCCACCCCGGTGCCGATGGCCCCGCCGGCCAGGCCCACCACGGCGGACTCGGCCAGGACGATGGCCCGGATGTCGGAGCGAGACGCGCCCACGGCCTGCATCACGCCAATCTCCTTGGCGCGCGCGCGCACCGAGGCCGACAGCGCGTGGGCGATGTTCACCGCCGCCAGGATGCAGATGAGGATGGACAAGAGCGCCAGCGCGGAGGTCGTCAGCGCGACGGCCGCGCCCGTGTTCTCCGCCATGCGGCGCTCCTGGTCATCGATTTCCAGGCCCATGGCCTTCACCGCGTCCACCAGCGCGGGCACCTTGGACGGGTCCGTGGCGACGAGGGTGACACCGGTGAAGGTGTCCGCGTCCACGCCCGCCTCGCGGTTGATGCGCATGGCCGTCTCCAGGGGAATGGTGATGCCGGCGAACATGGCCCGGTCCGACGCGCCCACCACCTGCGTCTGCACGGAACGGCTGGGTCCCGTCGCGGAGTTCGCCGACACGTAGGAGCGGTTGAACTCCACCGGGAAGCCGAAGCCGACAATCATGTTGGCGGAGAGCTGCGGCAGCTTGCGCGCCGGGGCGAACGTCTTGTTGTACAGCTCCAGGAGCCGCGTGGAGACGAGCACCGGAATCGGCTGTCCCTCGCCCGGGTCCTTGAACTCGCCCATCTGCGTGTCGCCCTTCACCAGAGACGGCTCCACGCCCATCGCCAGCACCTCCATGCCCATGCGCAGCTTGGTGCCGAAGAAGGCGCCGTCGTAGCGAGTCACCGCCGGCACGCGCACGTTCATCTTCCGGTGCGCCGCCTCCACGCCGGGCAGCGAGCGCAGGCGCTCCACCGCCTCCGCATCCAGCTTGCCGCCGCCCAGGAGAGAGCCCAGCGACACCGCCGCGGGCACCACGTCCACCATGCGCGCGTCGTTGGGGAAGATCTTCTCGCGGATGACCTGGCCCACGCCCAGGCCCAGGCCGATGAAGAACACCAGCGTGCCCACGCCCATGGCCACGCCGAACGCGGAGAAGAAGGCGCCCCGGCGCTCGCGCGCGAGGCTCAGTCGTACCAGTCGGGACAGCGCGTCCAGCCTCACGGGGCACCTCCCAGGACCGAGCGCTCCGTGGCGCGCTCCTCCACGAGCTTGCCCTCCTTGAGCCGCAACACCCGTCGCGCGGCGACGCTCATCCGCTCCTCGTGCGTGACGGCGAGCACGGTGAGCCCCTCACGGTGCAGCTCGCGGAAGAGCTGGATGACACCGTCGCCGGTGTTCGCATCCAGGTTGCCGGTGGGCTCGTCGCACAGGAGCAGCCGGGGTCCGCCGTAGAGGGCGCGGGCGATGGCCACGCGCTGACGCTCTCCACCGGACAGGCGCACCGGGGCGCGGTCCTTCTTCGCGCCCAGGCCCACGCGCTCCAGCAGGGCCTCCGCGCGCTTGACGGCATCCGCGGTGCGCGGGCCGAAGTACGAGGGCAGCAGCACATTCTCCAACGCGGACAGGTTGGGGATGAGGTGGAAGGACTGGAAGACGAAGCCCACGTGCGTGTTGCGGAAGCGCGCCAGGTCCTTGTCCTTCAGGCCCCCGAGCGTCACCCCGCCCACCTTCACCTCGCCCCGGTAGTCGACATCCAGGCCGCCCAACAGGTGCAGCAGCGTGGACTTGCCGCTGCCGGACGGGCCCACCACGGCGACGAAGTCCCCGGCTTCCACGTCCAGGGACATCGAATCGAGCACCCGCACCCGGGTGCCATCTCCATCCAGATATTCCTTGGTGACGTCTCGAGCGTGAATCACGGAGTGGCCGGCTGGGTCGTGGTGGAAGACGGCGAGGTGGGGGTGAGGCGCAGGGACATCTCCGCCTGGAGCGCGCGCTCCTTGCGCGACACGGACAGCGTCACGGCGCGCAGGTCATCGGTGGCCTCCAGCCAGCGCACGGTGGTGGCCTTGATGGCGAAGCCGCCAATGCCCCAGGCCTCCGACGGCAGGTTCTTCACCGAGTCCGCCAGCCGGCGCAAATCCAGCACCGCGCTGAACGCGGCGTCCTGGCCCACGTCCTTCAGGTCCGAGGACAGCGGCCCTTCGCCGGCCTTCGCCGCGAGGGTGGCGAGCGAAGCTTCGAGTTGCGACTGGGGCGAGGCCACGAGCAGCTTGCCGTTGGGGCCGAGCGCGAAGTGGGCGCCCTCCCCCGCGCGATACGTCGTGAGATAGACGCGCTGGCCACCCTTCAGCTCAGCGGCCTCCACCTTGGCGCCGAAGTCGCTGGAGAGCTGCGGCAGCTTCTCCAGGAGGGCCTGCGTCCGCGCGGCGTCCTCCAGCTCCGACAGGGCCACGAGATTCACGAAGCGGAACGGGTTGGTGCGGCGCAAGTCGAGCGCGGGCATGCCGGAGCCGAGCTGCACCTTGGGCGACAGCGACAGGGCCAGCACCGTGCCCGGCTTGAAGTTGTCGAGCACCTCCGCCTTCACGTCGAGCCCGCTCTTCTGCACCGCGCGCGTCAGGTAGTCGCCCACGAGGTAGGGCCACACGCCGTCGAGCTGGGACGGGTCGCCCCGGAAGCGCGCCACGAAGAAGCTGTCAGGGGGCAGGAAGCCACGCAGGTCCACCGCGTCCTTCACGGCGTCCAACGCGGCCAGCGACTCCTTCGTGTCCGGCCACGGCGCATCCGCGTGGACGGTGACGGAGCGATCGTCGATGAGGCCGGTCAGCGTGAGCCCCTGCACGGTACCGGCGGGGAGCAGCAGGCCGGTGCCGCCCGAGAGGAACACGTGGAAGTCTCGCTTCGACGGCAGGCGCTGGAGGGACGCGGCCAGGATGGGCTCCTTCGCGAGCGACTTGTCCTCGGTCTGACTGGCCAGGGGGCGCAGCGCCGCGACGGAGGGCCCCACGCCCAGGAGCGCGAACTTGCCGCCGTCGATGAAGAGCAGACCCAGCGCCGCGTCCGTGGAGCCCGGACGGCTGAAGGTGACGAGCTTGCCGCCCGCGCCACTCTCCTCCTTCTTCTCGGAGGCTCCCAGTCGGGTGCGCGCGAAGCCGGCGAACGTCGCCTCCAGCTTCTCCGCGTCCTTGACGCCCACGACGGAGACGGCGCGATTGCCGCCGAGGAAGGCCGCGCCGGCGCCGAGTTCGGGAGCGAGGCCCGCGGCCTCCAGGGCCTGACGGCTGCGCAGGTCGACGCCCACCTGACGCATCACCGCGTTCACATAGCCCTCCGCCGAGGAGAAGCTCTGGAGCTGGGCGGCGAAGGAGGCGACCTTCAGGTTCTGGAAGCGCGCCAGCTTCTCTCCGAGCGCTCCCAGGTCGTGGATGACGACGGAGGCTTGCGCATCGCGAGGCAGGTAGCGCGCGGGGCCGGAGGCAGTGGGCGCGACAGGCCCCTCGTCCTTGCCACAGCGTGAGCAGCCCGCGATGGCGAGCACGAGGAGGAGGGTCGGAAGCCAGGCTCGGCGGAACATGGCGGCAGGACAGGACGGCTGGGCCGGAGAGTCAATGTATTCCTGTGCGGGGCGTACGTCCGCCTCCCGGCCAAGGGACCCGGATGATGGGCAGGCAACTTCGCGGGAGAGACACGGCCCGCCAGAGCGTCTCCGCGAGGTGAGCCGACGCCATTCAGTCAGCGAGTCGCACTGCGGCATTGCCAATCTGACGGGTTCAGACGGGCCCCTTCATGGAGTCCCGCCACGGAAGAGCAAGGGCACGGCACTTGAAACACAAGCGGCGCCCTTCCCTGCCATGGAGCCTCATGACGCTATTCGAGTTGGCAGTGATTCTGGGTGCCCTCGGGGGCGCCCTCTTCGGAGCCATCTTCGGGTGGCGAATCCATCCCGCCGTCAGCCTCGTGGGCCTCTTCGTCGGCGGAGGGCTGGGCATCTTCACCTGCCAGGCACTGCTCATGTTGGCCTTCGCCGTCCTCATCTTCGTGGAGGAGGGTCCGCGAAGAGTCATCGCACTCTGGAAGAAGCTCCTTCCTCCGCGAGACGGAGGAAGGGACGAGCAGCCACCCTGAGACTCAACTCAACTCAGGAGGAGTTCGGCGATGCCGCGTCAGCGCACCCGAGAGCCATGCGGCAGCGGGCCGCGCGTCTCCTCGGTGAACTCCAGGAACTGCTCCATCTGCCGCACGGACTCGTCGGTGGCCTCGGCCTCCGCGCTCAGCATGGTGAGCTGCCGATTCACCACTTCCGGGTCCCGGATGGCAATCGATTGCTCGTGCGTCAGCCGCATCATGTCCTCGATGCCGGCGAGCTGGTGGCTGACCACTTCCCTGCTCTCGCTCGCCTGTTCGAAGCGCGCCAGCCGCTTGCGCAGGATATCCACCCGGTTCTGCTTCACGTCCTTCAGCCGGGGGTTCGTCTCGCGCGCCACGTCCTCTTCCAGCTCGCGCACGTCCTTCTCGAGATTCCCCCGGTCGGAGCTGTTGAGGTACGAGCGGTACTGGTTCAGCGTGGAGATGAGCCGCAGGAACGACGTCAGCAACGCGTCCAGCCGAGGCTCGCTGTCCGACTCCAGCACCTTGCCGCCCGGCAGCTTGCGGTAGTTGGCGAGAATCTTCTCCTTGAGCCCGACGAGCTGCTGGTAGTGCTCGCGCTGCGACGGAGCCAGGTCCGCCAGGAGCGAGTCCACCGCCTTGCGCGCGGCCTCCGGGTCCGTCTGCTCGCGCGAGCGGATGGCCCGCTGGAAGCGCGGCATCGACGAGAAGAGGCCCAGGTACAGCCCCTCCAGCCCGAGCGCCAGCAAGGCGGGCAACGGCTCGCCCGTCATCGCGGCGGAGGCGGCGGCCGTGCCCAACCCCACCAGGTTGGCCGGCAGCATGAATGCGGCCTTGATGTAGTTCGGCGACTTCTTCGCCACGTCCGACCTCCCCTTCCCGGCGCCCAGTCAATGGCTTCAGGGACCGCGCGCCTCCGACACGTACTTCAACGCTCCCAGGTCCCTCGTATCCTCCGCGAGTGGCACCTGGGGTCCCTGCTTGAGCTTCTGGAAGAGCGCGGCGGCGCTCTGGTACAGCTCGTCATAGGTGACCGGCGCCTCGCCGGAAAGGCCGAAGAACGCTCGATTGTCCGCCAGTGTCGCCGGCGGCGCGCTGCGGATGGCCTCAATCGGGTCACCCAGGTACGGCGCCACCTCGCCCAGCATCCGAGCCCCCGCCGTCGGGTCCTTCAGCACGCTCTGCCCCGCGTCCAGCATCCCTCGCAGCACCCGCCTCACCGCGTCCGGATAGCGCGCCGCGAAGTCACCCCGCGCCACCAGCACCGTCGCCACCAGGTGCGGCGCGTCCGCCGTCGTCGCGAGCACCGCCCCACCCCGGTCCTTCGCCGCCAGCTCCACGTCGCCCCACAGCCCCACCACCGCGTCCACGCGGCCCTCGCGCAGCGCCCGGCCCGCGTCCAACGTGGAGGGCAGGTCCACCCAACGCACGTCCGTCGTCCGCAGCCCCGCTCGCGCCAGCACCCACAGCGCGAAGTAGTGCGTGGAGCTGAAGGGGTAGACGCCCACGCGCTTGCCTCGCAGGCTCGCCAGGTCCGTCACACCCACCGCCGCGAGCGCCTCCTGCCCCCGGCTGCGCCCCGCCAGCAATATCGTTCTGGGTGCCGCGTCTCGCAGCCCCGGCGCCCAGGACGCCAGCCGGTCCACCGACAGCATGGCCATGTCCACGCCGCCGTTCTCCGCGCCAATGGCCAAGGCCTGCCGCAGCTCCTCCTCACGGCCGAAGAGCACCGCCCGCGCGTCCAGCGCATAGGCCGTCTTCAAGAAGCCCTGCGCCGCGTTGGGAGGCGCCGCCGGGTTGTCCAGCGTCGTCGCGCCACCCGCCGCGACGAGCAGCCCGGCCGCGGAGCCTCGCGGCGTGAAGCCGATGAGCACCGGCCGCAGCGGCACGGACGCCACGTCCGCCACCGGCGCGGACACGCCCGCGGGAAAGTCTCCGGGAGACAGGCGCACCGCCTCGCGCACGGAGGGGAAGAAGCGCGCCTGGAGCGTGTCCAGGTATCCCATGCGGGACGCGAGCACCCAGCTCGCGCCCAGCACGCACAGGAACAAGAAGAGAAAGAGACCTGGCCCACGGTGGAGCTTCATCCGTCAGTTCCCAGGTCTCTTCCCTTCATCGTGTCAACCGCCAGGGCCTACTCGACCCCGACCTTCTTGCCGATGGTCTTCCCCGTCTGTCCGCTCACGTCCGACACCGGGGCGGGGCTCTCCATCAGCCCCATCTCCATCTTGAACTGCTTCACCAGTTCGTTGGCCTGGATCTTCTCGGCCTCTTCTTCAATCTGCGCGGACTGGTGGTCCACCGACTCGAGTGCCATCTGCATGCGCGCCTCGTTCACGGCGGTGCGCTCCTCCACCTTGCGCAGCATCTCGTCGTGCGTCGAGTCGATGCCGGCGACGGTGAAGGACTCCATCGTGTCGGCCACCTTGGCCTGCCACTTGGCGCGCCGCGCGTCACGGATGGCCGTCATCGCCTCCGCCGTCTTCTTGTCCTTCTCCCGCATGAACGCCTTCTTGACGTTCAGCGCCTTCTCGTACGCGAGCCGCGCCGTCTCCAGCTGCGCCTCGTTGCGCTCCAGCGCGTCCTTCTCCACCTGGAGCTTCGTCGCGTACTGCGCCGCCAGGTCGTCACGACCGGCCTGGATGGCGGCCTTCACCTTGGCCGTCAGCCCGCGCACGTCGTCCTTGTACTTGCTGTTCTCCTTCTCCAGCAGCGTCACGTTCGCCCGGACCATGGCGATGGACTCGTTCATCTTCGGGACCTGGTCGTTCAGGTCACGGATGTTCTGCTCGAGAATGAGCTCCGGATCCTCGATGGAGGAGACGAAGAAGCCCGCGAAGCTGCGCAACGCCCTCTTGAGTCTGTCCCACATGTCGCCGGTCTACCTCCGTCCAGACCTACTCGCAGTCACCTTACACGAACTCAGGGGGGAGCAAGCAGCCGCATCCGCCCCTCTGATCAGTGCTACGCGAACTCACCTAAGGCGATTGCCGACCACCCACAAGTCCCATCGTGCCTCCCCGCTCGGACACCTCGGGTAGCAGCCCGCGAGCCGTCCCCTGGTGGGCCTCCCTCAGCGGGGACTTGCCCTGACGCCGGGAAGCAGGGAAAACCGTCCCTGCGTGGACAGTGCGTTGGGTTGGACCCACTCCTCCTTCGATGAGTCGCTGGCGCGGGCGGTGGACGCCCAGCGACGAAGCGTGCTGGGCACGGGGGCGGCGGTGCGCCTCGTCGGCGCGCTGATCTTCCTGCTCGTCACCACGGCGCTGTGGCTGAGCGGCGGCGAGGACTGGCGCCCCTACCCGCTCCTGCTGGCCCCCTATGTGGGCGTGGCCACCATCCTCTTCGTCGTGAGGAACCGCCCGGAGGCGAGCTGGCTGGGCATCGTCCAGTCCCCCGTGGACGTCGCCCTCGTCTACGGCCTGCAGCACCTGGCCCTCCCCATCTCCCCCTTTCCGGCCGGGGTGGCGGGCTTCAGCCTGGGCCTGTTCGCCCTGGTCGTGACGCTCAGCGGGCTCGCCCTTCGCCCCACCGTCGTCTACGGCACCGCCGCGCTGTCGTCGGTGGCCCAGGCGGCGTTGATGCGCGAGGCCGGCGTGGGCTGGGGCGCCGTGGTCATCGCCGTCGTCACCCTGCTGATGGTCGCCGCGGTGAAGCACTACGGCACCGGGCGGCTGCGCACGCTCGCGGGGGCCCTCACCCGCGTGGAAGTGGACAGTGCCCTGGAGGCCCGCCGCTTCCAGGAAGTCGATGAGGCCCGGCGCATCATCGCGAGGATGCTCGACGAGGAGCACGCGAAGAACGACGAGCTCCGGGCGCTCCAGCGCGACAAGGAGCTGCTGACGCAGTTCCTCGTACACGACTTGCGCTCGCCCCTGTCGGCGCTGACCATGACGCTGGCCTGGATGGAGCAGGAGCTTCCCGAGGGCCACCTCCACGAGTCCGCTCGCACGGGCCTGGCCGTCACCGCGCGCCTGGACCGGATGCTCACGGACTTGATGGACGTGACGCGGATGGAGCAGGGCCGGCTGGCGCCCCGCAAGGTGCCGCTCGACATGGGCCGCCTGCTGGAGGAGGTGCGCGGTTCGATGGAGAACGTGGGCCGCGCCCGCAAGCTCACCCTGGATGTCGTCACGCCCCGGGCGCTGGCGCTGCAAGGAGACCAGGAGCTGCTCTACCGCGTGGTGGAGAACCTGGCCACCAATGCGCTCCGCTATGCGCCCACGGGCGGCCGCGTGCGGCTGGAGGGCGGCATCGATGAGCGGGGCCCCTGGCTCGCGGTGCGCAACGACGGCCCGCCGGTTCCCGAGGACCTGCGCGCGCGCCTCTTCGACAAGTACGTGCAGGGCGACCAGGAGCGAGACAACCGCCGGGGCTACGGCCTGGGGCTGTACTTCTCCCGGCTGGCCGTGGAGGCCCACGGAGGCAGGCTCTCCTTGGAGGACGCTCCCGACTGGCCCACGTCCTTCGTGGTGCGGCTGCCCGCCTGAGCCGTCGACTCAGCCGCGGGCACGCTGCCGGCGGCGGAGGATGCGCTCGACGTTGGAGCGGGCGCTCGCCATCACCGACGACGCGTCCAGCGTGGTGAGCACGCCGTCCTTCAACACCGGCTTGCCGTCGATGAAGACGTGCGTCACGTCGCTGCCGCGCGCGGAGTGCACCAGCGGCGCCAGGACGTCCTCGGATGACGGGCCACAATGCAGGCCGCTCACGTCCACCACGGTGATATCGGCGCGCTTGCCCAGCTCGAGCGAGCCCACCTCGTCCTCCAGGCCGAGCGCCCGGGCGCCGTTCAGCGTGGCCATCTCCAGCACGCGCATGGGCGTCATCGCGCGAGGCCCCACGCGCGGGTTGTGCAGCACCGCCGCCAGCCGCATCTCGTTGAAGATATCGAGCGTGTTGTTGCAGGGCGCGCCATCCGCGCCCAACGCCACCGTCACGCCCGCCTCCAGCAGCTCCGGCACCTTGGCGATGCCCGAGGCGAGCTTGAGGTTGGAGCCAGGGCAGTGACACACCACGGTGTTCGTCTCACGGATGAGCTCCTGCTCCTCCGCGGACAGCCACACGCAGTGGGCCAGCGTCACGTGCCGCCCCGTCAGCCCCAGCGTGTGGAAGAAGTCGACGTTGTCCCGGCCGCCCGAGTACTGGCGCACCGCGTCCGTCTCCTTCGCGTTCTCACTGGCGTGGGTGTGGATGCGCACGTTGTGCTCGCGCGACAGCTTCGCCACCTCGCGCATCAGCTCCGGCGTGCAGGACAGCACGAAGCGGGGCGCGAAGGCGTAGCGCAGCCGGCCCTCGTGCGTGCCGTGCCATTTCTCCAGCAGCGCCAGGCTGTGGGCCAGCGACTCGGCGGTGGACTCGCGCAGCCCGTCGGGCACGTTGGCGCCCGCGTCCATCATCGCCTTGCCGCCCACCAGCCGGAAGCCCGAGTCCCGCGCGGACTCGAAGACGGCGTCGTAGTGGTGCACGCTGCCCATGTCGAGCGCGGCCGTGGAGCCCGAGCGGATGAGCTCCGCGAAGGTCAGGTCCGCCGAGGCGCGCATCGAAGCCGCGTCGTGGGACGCCTCGAAGGGCCAGATGCGCTCGCGAAGCCAGTCGAGCAGCTCCATGCCATCCGCGCGTCCCCGGAACAGCGTCTGACAGGCGTGCAGGTGGCCATGGATGAGGCCCGGCAGCACCACCTTCCCCGCCATGTCCATCACTCGTCGCGTGCCACGGGCCTTCAGGCCCCGGCCCACCTTCGCGATGCGCCCGTCCTGCACGAGGACGTCCGCGCCCACGAGCACCTCGCGCTCGCGGTTCATCGTCACCACGGTGCCGCCAGTCAGAAGCAGATCCACGGGTGCTCAGGCTCTCTTAGAGGAAGTCCTTGGTGAAGGCGTGCGGCAGCAGCTCGCCCAGGGAATAGCGCGCCTCGTCCCCACGAGGGGTGCGGCTGCGCACCTGCATCCGCGACGGACCGAACTCGGCCATCACCTGACGGCACATGCCGCACGGAGGAACGGGCGTGTCCGAGTCGGCCACGACAGCCACCGCCACGGGCTGGGAGCGGCCCTGCGCCACGCCCGCGGCGAAGGCATTGCGCTCCGCGCACACGGTGAGGCCGTAGGTGGCGTTCTCCACGTTGCAGCCGGCCATCACCGAGCCATCCGCGTACAGAATCGCGGCGCCCACCGGGAAGCGGGAGTATGGCACGTGCGCCCGCTCGCGCACCCGGGTGGCCTCTTCGAACAGCCGCTCCCAGGGAATCTCATCCGCCATGTCGCCGCCTTCCGAGGTGACGGGGTGGGTCTCAGCGAGGTTCGCCCTGGAGTCGCATGTCGTCCAGGTGACGGGCGATGGCCAGCTCCGCCTCCACTGGCAGGTCCTCGAAGCGCACGTGGGCGGCGGGGCCTTGCGGGCCGTCCGTCACGTGGAGCACCTCGCCCCTGGCTTCCACTTCGTCGGGGAGGATGGGCAGCGTGAAGCGCACCTCCACCTTCGCGCCCGCCTCCAGCCCGGGGCCATTCCAGGCGCAGCCGCCCAGGGACAGGTCCCCATCCCGCGCCTCGAAGTCCGCCGAGCTGCCCGCCCGGCGCACCTTCAGGCGCATGGGAATCCGGGGGGAGTCGCGCCGGTCCTCGGCCTTGTCGCTCATCGAGTTGTTCCTCTCGGCCATCGCCGTTCCAGTCCTGACGCTCATGCCCGTACCACGGTCGGAAGCGCCTGGGAGGTGGCCCGCCCACGAGTCCACGCGCGCGGCTCACCCGGCCCCGCCAGCGGGGCATCGTCCGGGAAGTCGAAGCCCATCCTCGGCTCCCACTCCCAGGCCCCCCGGCGAACGGCCACGGCCGCCTCCGTCACGTGTTCATGAAGCACCATCCGCCGCCCATCATACGCTTGCCCACCCGCCAGGGAGGCGCCGAATTTCAACCCCCGGACGGGTTCGCCCGGGAATGTCCTGTACCAGGAGTGCGCCCCATTGCCGCCGCGCGTCGAACCCGGCGGGCCCAGGGCCCGTTCACGCCCCGGGGTGCGCCGGAGGACTCAAGGGGGGACGTCCTCGTTCCGGGTGTCCCACCACTCCTCGCCGTAGCTGATGAAGATCTGCTCGCCGGGGTGGATGTCCCGCAGGGCGTAGAAGGTGAAGATGTCGCGGTCCGCCGCCCGGTAGTACGCGGCGGTGGGCTCCTTCGCGTGGTTGTAGAGCATGCCGTAGCCCAGCACGAGCGCGACCCAGTCCCCCGCGGGCTGCTGCTCTCGCTCGCCCCAGCGAATCTGGAAGACGTAGTCGTCGAGCGGGGGATGCCGCGTGTGCTTCTGCAGCATCTTGAGGTAGCGACACTCCTCGATGAGTTCGCCCGCCTTGATGAATTCATCGGTGAAGACGCCGAAGCCCCACTCGCAGGGCCGGACCTTCACTCCCGGATGGAGATACAGCGCTTCGCCCGTGTTCATGCGTCCCTGCCGCCGTTGGGACCGGAAAGATGCCGCGTTCCGGGGCGGAGGTGAAGAACAGAGCGAAGCGCCGAGCCGCCCTACTCCACCCGCTCGCGCACCAGAGGACGGGGCGCGGGGGCGGCATCGCCGAAGTGGTAGGCGGCCACCAGGCGGGCCTTCACTCCCTCCACGGGGGCCTCGTCGTTGTAGTGCACGCGCACCACGGGCTCGCCCTTCGTCACCGCTTCGCCCGTCTTCTTCAGGAGGGTGAAGCCCACGGCGGGGTCGATCTTGCTGTCCACCCGCTGACGTCCGGCGCCGAGCGCCACGCCCGCCAGGCCCACGCCCTCCGTGTCGATGCCCGTCACGTACCCATCCCGGGGCGCCACCACGTCCACCGTGGAGCGAGCCTGGGGCAACAGCGAGTAGTCGTCGATGGAGCGCGGGTCTCCCCCCTGCGACAGGACGATCTCCTTCAGCTTGCGCAGCGCGCTGCCGTCCTCCACGGACTTGCGCAGCTTCTCGCGCGCCTCGTCCACGGTGGCGGCCTTCTTGCCGAGCACCAGCATCTCCGCCGTCAGCGCGTAGGTGATTTCGGTGTAGTCGTCCGGGGCCTCGCCGCGGAGCATGTCCACCGCCTCCATCACCTCCAGCGCGTTGCCCACCTTGCGCCCGAGCGGCTGGTCCATGTCCGTCAGCAGCGCGACGACCTTGCGCCCCATCTCCGCGCCCAGGCCAATCATCGTCCGGGCCAGCGTGCGGGCGTCCTCGTCGCGCTTCATGAACGCGCCACTGCCCACCTTCACGTCCAGCACCAGCGCGTCGATGCCCTCCGCCAGCTTCTTGCTCATGATGGAGGACGCAATCAGCGGGATGCAGTCCACCGTCGCCGTCACATCACGCAGCGCGTAGAGCTTCTTGTCCGCGGGCGCCACCTGCGCCGTCTGGCCAATCAGGCAGCAGCCGACCTCGCGGACCAGCCGACGGTACTCGGCCGTCGACAGGTTCACATTGAAGCCGGGGATGGACTCCAGTTTGTCCAGCGTCCCGCCCGTGTGGCCCAGGCCCCGGCCCGAAATCATCGGCACCGGCACCCCGCACGCCGCGGCCAGGGGGGCCAGGCTGAGCGACACCTTGTCGCCCACGCCGCCCGTCGAATGCTTGTCCACCTTCACGGCCGGGGTGTCGGACAGGTCCAGCACCTCGCCGGATTCGAGCATGGCGCGCGCCCAGGCGCCCAGCTCCCGGGAATCCATCCCCCGGAAGAAGACGGCCATGCACATGGCCGCCATCTGATAGTCCGCCACCGTCCCCGCCGTATACGCCTGGATGAATGAGCGGATGTCCGCCGGCTCCAGCCGGCCTCCATCCCGCTTCGACTTGATGAGCTCGTAGGGTTGCACGGGAACTGCCCATACCAGGAACCTGGGCCCCCATGCACTTCCGCGAAAGGCGCCGCCGCATCTGGTAGATAGCCAGCCATGACGCTTCGCCTTCAGGTCCTCGCCCTCACGGCGCTCCTCTGCGCCTGTTCCAAGCAGAAGGAAGAGACGCCCCCCTCCGGCGCTCCGGCCCCCGCCTCCGCTCAGCAGGAGGCGAAGAAGCCCATCCCCGTGGGCCTCGTCATCGACGTGGGCGGTCGGGGTGATCACTCGTTCAACGACGCCGCCCTGCGAGGCCTGGAGCTGTGGGCCGCCGGCAAGCGTTACGAGGGCGGCAAGTACGTGGACGCCACGCCGGACGACGTGCGCAAGTCCCTGCCGGGCCACCTGGCCTCCATTGCCTCCACCCTCCAGCCCCTGCCCATCCAGCCCGTCGTCCTCCAGAGCAAGGCCCAGGAGGACTACATCCCCAACCTCCAGCTCCTCGTGGACCGGGGCACCCAGCTCACCATCGGCAACGGCTACATGCTGGCCAACGCCGTGCGCACGTCGGCCCAGGAGAACCCCCAGGCCCGCTTCCTGCTCATCGACAGCCAGGTGCTGGATGCCCAGGGCAAGACGCTGCGGCTGCCCAACGTGCGCACCGTCCTCTTCAAGGAGCACGAGGGCAGCTTCCTCGTCGGCGCGCTCGCGGGCCTCGTCACGAAGACGAACAAGGTGGGCTTCGTGGGCGGCATCGAGGTGCCCCTCATCCAGCGCTTCGAGGTCGGCTACCGCGCCGGCGTGAAGACGACGAAGCCCGAGGCCGCCCAGGCCCTGATGTCCGTGTACACCGGCAGCTTCAACGACATGGCCGCGGGCAAGCAGGTGGCGCAGGACCTCATCGCCAAGGGCGCGGACGTCATCTTCCACGCTGCGGGCTCGGACGGCATCGGCGTCATCCAGGCGGTGAAGGAGGCGCGCGCGGCCGGCAAGAACGTGTACGCCATCGGCGTGGACTCGGACCAGTCGCACGTGGCGCCGGAGGCCATCCTCACCTCCATGCTGAAGCACACGGACCTGGTCGTGTACCAGGCCGCCAAGGACCTGGTGGACGGCAAGTTCACCGCCACCGAGCTGCTGCTGGGCCTCAAGGAGAACGCGGTGGCCATGGCCGAGGTGCGCGTGGACTTCCCCGGCAAGGCGGAGGCGCTCCAGAAGGTGGAGGGGCTGCGCCAGCGCGTCATCTCCGGACAGCTCCAGGTGCCTTCCGTCCCGGCGGACCTCGCCACCTTCCAGGCCGCCGCGCCCTGATCTCCCTCCGACACATCCAGAAGCGGTTCGGCGCCGTCAACGCGCTGGACGACGTGTCGCTCGACATCCGCGAAGGGGAATTGCTCGCGGTGGTGGGAGAGAACGGCGCGGGCAAGTCCAGCCTGATGAACGTCCTCTACGGGCTCTACCATCCGGACTCCGGTGAGGTGTCCGTGGGCGGCAAGTCCGTGCGCCTCAAGAGTCCCCGCGACGCGATTGCCTTGGGCATCGGCATGGTGCACCAGCACTTCATGCTCGTGCCCACGCTGACGGTGGCGGAGAACGTGGTGCTCGGGCGCGAGCCCACGCGACGCGGGCTGTTCGACTGGGAGCGCGCCGTCAAGGAAGTCGCCGCGACGTGCGAGCGCTTCGGCTTCGTGTTGGACCCGCGTGCCCGCGTGGACACACTCACGGTGGGCTCGCAGCAGAAGGTGGAGATCGTCAAGGCGCTGCACCGGGGCGCCCGCGTGCTCATCCTCGACGAGCCCACCGCCGTCCTCACGCCCCAGGAAGCTGACGAGCTGGCCCGCGTCATGCGCGGACTGGTCGCGCAGGGGCGCACCGTGGTGCTCATCAGCCACAAGCTGAAGGAAGTGCTCGGAGTGGCGGACCGCATCGCCGTCATGAGGCGCGGCCGGCTGGTGGCGGAGGTGCGGCCCTCGGAGACCTCGGCGACGGCGCTTGCCGCCCTCATGGTGGGCGAGAGCCAGCGCGCAGTGATGAGCAACGCGGCGGCGACCCCGGAGGAGAAGCTCGCCAGCGAGGCCCTGCTGGAAGCAGTGGGGTTCCCGGCGCAGGGGGATAACGGACGGCCCGCGCAGCACGGTGGCGAAGCCCACCTCGGCGACGTCCTGCTGGAAGCAACGGGACTCCAGGCTCTCGGCGACAACGGACGAACCGCGCCTCGCGTCAGTGAGAAGTTCCCTGGCGGAGCCCTGCTGGAAACAACGGGACTCCAGGCTCTCGGCGACAACGGACGGCCCGTGCCTCGCGTCGGGGAGAAGCCCCCGGGTGACCTCCTGCTGGAGGCAACGGGACTCCAGGCTCTCGGCGACAACGGGTGCCCCGCGCTGCGCGGCGTGGACCTGACGGTGCGCGAGGGAGAAATCGTCGGCATCGCCGGTGTCGACGGCAACGGGCAGCGCGAGCTGGCCGAAGTGCTCACCGGCCTGCGCTCGCTGACGGCGGGAAGCGGCACGCTGCTCGGAAGGCCCCTGAAGGGCCTCACTCCCGCCGAAGCGCGAGCACGCGGCGTGGGCCACGTGCCCGAGGACCGGCTGCGCCGCGCGGTGGTGAAGGCCCTCAGCGTTGAGGAGAACATCGCGCTCGGACGGCACTCGGGGCCGCCCTTCGCGAAGGGCATGTGGATTGATTTCGCCGGCCGCCGTGAGCGAGCCCAATCACTCCTGGCCGCCTACGACGTGCGCCCGCCCGAGCCGACGCTGCCCCTGCAGGCCCTGTCCGGCGGCAACCAGCAGAAGGTCGTGGTCGCGCGCGAGTTGGACGCCCGACCTCGCCTGCTCGTGGTGGTGCAGCCCACGCGAGGCCTGGACATCGGCGCGGTGACGCAGGTGCACGCGCGGCTTCGCGAGGCACGCGCACAGGGAACGGGAGTGGTGCTGGTGTCGTTGGACCTGGAAGAAGTGCTGGCCCTGGCGGACCGCGTCTACGTGCTCTTCGAGGGCCGCGTGACGGGACAGTTCACCCGGCCGGAGTACGACGAGCGGGAGCTGGGACGTCGAATGCTGGGAGCGGAGCAGGCCCATGGGTGAGCGGACGCGGCAGGCCCTGCCCTCGGTGCTGTCGGTGCTGTTGTCGCTCGTGGTGTGCTGGATGCTCATCGCCTTCAGCCGGGACACGGACGGCCTGGCCACCGCCACGGCGGCCTATCTCCAGATGCTCTGGGGCGGCGTGGGCGACTGGCCCCGCTTCCTCGACGGCGCTCCCATCACCGTGCTCACCCGTCCGTTGGGCGAAGCGGCGATGAAGGCCGCGCTGCTCACCCTCACCGGCCTGTCCGTGGCGGTGGCCTTCAAGGTGGGCCTGTTCAACATCGGCGCCCAGGGACAGATGCTGCTCGGCGCGCTCGCCGCAGCGGTGGTGGGCGCGCACGTCGCCCTGCCCGGCGCGCTGCACATCCCCGCCGCGCTCCTCGCCGCCGCGCTGGCCGGGGGCGCCTGGGCGGGCATCGCCGGCGCGCTCAAGCTCTACCGGGGCGTGCACGAGGTCATCTCCACCATCATGCTCAACTGGGTGGCGGTGAGGCTGGTGGACAACTGGCTCGTGGTGGGTCCCCTGCGCGGCGTGGCCGAGGCTGGCGCGTCCATCACCGGCACCGCGGAAATCCACCCCACCGCGACGCTTCCGCGCCTCCTGGGAGACATGTCCCGCCTCAACCTGGGCTTCGTCATCGCCACCGTCGCCGCCGTGGCGGTGTGGGCGTGGCTGACGCGCACCCGCTCCGGCTTCGAGACGCGCGCGGTGGGCTTGGGTGATGAGGCAGCTCGCGCCGCGGGCATCCCCGTGGCGCGGCGCGCGGGGCTGGCCATGGCGCTGGCCGGAGCGCTGGCGGGGCTCGCTGGCGCGGTGCTGGTGCTGGGCACGGAAGGCCGCTACCCGGGCACGCTGGGCGCGCCCTACGGCTTCGACGGCATCGCCATCGCGCTCATCGGCAACAACCACCCGCTGGGCGTGGGCGCCGCGGCACTCTTCTTCGGCGTGCTGCGAGCAGGTGGCACGCGCATGCAGCTGCTCGACGTGCACAAGAGCTTCCCCGAGCTCATCCAGGGCCTCGCGCTGCTCTTCGTGGCCGGACGCCTCATCTGGCTGGCCGCGCTGCGCCGTCGAAGCGCACCAAAGCCCGTCACGGCCGCGCCGCCCGCTCCGGCCGCGCAGGTGCCCCATGCTTGAAATCCTCCACCGGCTGCTGTTCGCCACGCTGGACGCGGCCCCCGCGCTCGTCTTCGCCGCCCTGGGCGCGGTGCTCTCCGAGCGTGCCGGCGTCGTCGCCGTGGGCGTCGAGGGGATGATGCGCGTGGGTGCCTTCTGCGCCGCGGTGGCCGCGCTCGTCATGCCCACTCCCGCGGCCGTCGGCATGGGAATGCTCGCGGGCGCGGCGCTGGCGGCGGTGCACGGCTTCCTGTGCATCCGCTGGCGCTCGGACCAGGTCGTGTCCGGCATCGCCCTCAACCTGGTGGCCCTGGCTGGAGGGACGTTCCTGCTCGAGACGCACTTCGGGCCCAACGGGACACCGCCCATCCAACAGCTCCCGCCCCTCCACTGGCCCGAGCTCGCCTCGGTGCCCCTCCTGGGCGCGCTCTCCGGCCACGCGGCCCCCACGTACCTGGCACTGCTGTTGCCGCTGCTGCTCCAAGGAATGTTGACCCGCACCCCCCTGGGACTGCGCCTGCGCGCGGTGGGCGACAAGCCCCACGCGGTGGCCACCCTGGGTCTTTCCGTTCCCGCCTTGAGGTGGGGCGCGGTGCTGGGCGGCGGACTGCTCGCGGGCCTGGGCGGCGCGGTGCTCTCCACCACCGTGTTGGACCGCTTCGAGCAGCACACGCCCGCGGGCCTGGGCTTCATGGCCCTGGCCGCCATGGTGTTCGGCCGCTGGACGCCCATGGGCGCCTTCGCCGCCGCGGCCTTCTTCGCCTTCGGCAACGCGCTGCGAATCGGCCTGGCCTCCAGCGCCCCAGGCCTCCTGGAGCTGGTGCCCCAGGGCGTCCTGCTCGCCCTGCCCTACCTGCTGACGCTCCTGGTCCTCACCTTCCAGGGCCAGCGCAACAGCACCCCGGCCTCACTCGGCGTCCCATACGAGCAGGAGTCCCGCTGAGGTCACTCGATCCACTAGAGTCATTCCATACCCGGGTATAGAATGATTCCTGGTCAGAAGTGACCCCTAGGTGTCGGATGGCCAACGTCGCCTCCTTCGAATGGTGGAGAAAGACGACACTCCAACCCCTTGCGGTTATTGAAACTAACTCCGGGTTTCTCCGGGATTGAGACACAGGGCGTCGGAAATCCCGGCGGCACGGGCCTCGCATATAGAGGCCAGGTCGGGCCGCGCCGGAATGGAATCAGGCCACCGGGGGGAGGCTTCATCCAGTCTGACGCAAGGCCCGGAGGGACTCCTTGTGAAACCCGGGCCCGGTCGGTCCGGTCAACACGGCGGGGGTGGGTGATGCTGGATACGACGGGAACGACCGAGACGTACAGACCCCGCGTTTTGGCGGTGGACGTGGAGTCAGAAGGCATGGAGCGGCTGTGCTCCATCCTGGCCCCCGCGGGCTACGACGTCCTGACAGCACGGGGACCGGCGGCCCGTCAGGCCGCGGACCTGGTGCTGCTCGACGTGGAGCGTCCGGGGACGGATGGGCTGGCGGCGTACCGACGGCTCCAGGCGGAGCTGGGTGCGAGCTCGGTGCCGGTGCTGATGCTCACCCGCAGGGCGGACCGCCAGACGCGGCGACAGGTGCTGGAAGCCGGCGTGGATGATCTGCTGACGACGGAGCCGTTGGACCCGTTGGAGCTGAAGGTCCGCGTGCACACGCTGCTGGAGCTCAAGGCGCACCGCGAGCGCGGTGGGCAGCGGGCCGAAGAGCTGTTGGACCCGCGCACCCGCTGGGTGGAGATGGAGCGGCTGGCGCGCGTGGGCACGCTGGCGGCGGACGTCGCCCAGAACCTGGGTCACATCGGCGAGGGACTCCAGAGCGCGCTGGGACACGTGCGCGAGCGCGCGATGCAGGGCCTGCCTCCGGACGTGGAGGAGCTCAAGAAGCTGGGCGTCGCCGGCGAGCAGATGCGGCTGTACGGCCAGCACCTCCTGTCGCTCGGCCCCTCGAACCCCAAGGACATCCAGCGCTTCGACTTGCGGGAGCTGGTCCCCGTCGTCGTGGAGCGCATGCGGGGCAACGGCCGGCTGGGCACGGCCGAGGTGACGGTGGTGCTGCCCGAGGACCCCATCGCCGTCGTCTTCAACCGCCGCCAGTTGGAGCAGGTGGTGGTGGAGATGCTGGCCAACGCGGCGGAGGCGGTGGAGGACGTGATGGACCGTCCGCGCCGCATCCACGTGGGCGTGGAGCTGCCGGACATGTTCGGCGACTTCGGCCCGCGCCTCTTCGTCAAGGACACGGGCATCGGCATCTTCGAGGACGAACTGCAGGCCGTCTTCGAGCCCTACTACACGACGAAGCCGCCGGAGAAAGGCGCCGGGCTGGGCCTCACCGTGGCGCGCGCCCTGGTGGAGTCCATGGGCGGCAAGCTGACGGTGCAGAGCCGCGTCAACCTGGGCAGCACCTTCACGCTGGAGCTGCCCGAGCAGACCTCCTCCTGGTAGTCGCCCGCCGCTCTAGAAGCGGTAGGCGATGCCGAAGAGGGCCTCCATGGCGAACTCGCTCTCGTCCCAGTCGGGGATGAGCGCGGGCCCCATGCGCAGGTTGAAGGTGGCCGCCAGCCGGCTGTCGATGAAGTACTCGAGCCCGCCGCCCACCAGGATGGGGATGACGGGGCCGATGCTCTCCCCGAAGTAGACGTGGAAGGGCATGTCGATGCCCACGTTCACCATCAGCGCGCTGGTGACGGGGATGCCCACGACGAAGGCCACCGGCAGCGCCAGGCCCACGTCCGTGTCGCCGTCGTCGAAGTAGAAGAGCGGCCCGGGCTGGAAGGTGAGCGCGAAGGAGACCTTGCTCGTCTTGGCCAGCTCCCACCGCATCCACGCCTGCAGTTTGATGCCGGGCGCGGTGTGGCGCACCCAGCCCTCGCGGCCCCAGTTGAAGCTGAACTTGCCGCCGATGTCGAAGCGCTCCGAGGTGCCATGGAGCACGCCCAGCGTGAGGCCCGGCCAGCCGATCTGCCCGGAGAACGCGGTGTTGCCCCGCCCCAGCGTGTCGGCGGCGAGCACGGACCAGCCCTGCCCACCTCGCGCCAACGCGGAGCCAGGAAGGGCCAACAGGCAGGCGAGGAGGACTCCAGGAACGAGGCGCTTCACACGAATCCTTTCGACGGGGGCCACGCCAGGCGCGGCCAGGGGGAAGCCGAAGAACGAGGTGAGGTGTGAATCAGGACTCAGGTGGGTTGTCCACGCTCACGTGCGAGCGCGATGAAGGCTTCGATGAAGGAGGTCAGCCGGGCCTCGGCGCGCGCACGGGCCTGGGCCAGGGGCTCACCCGCCGCGGGCGTCTCCTTGCGCTCGAAGTAGTATTTGATTTTCGGCTCGGTGCCGGACGGACGCAGGGTGACCCGGCCACCGCCCTCCAGCTCCAGCGCGAGCACGTTGGACGGCGGCAGGCCATTCACCCCGCGCTGGTAGTCCAGCACGGCCCGGACAGCCTCCGTGCCGACGTGGGAGGGAGGCCGGGCGCGGAAGGCATCCATGATGCCCCGGATGACCTGCGCGCCCGCCGCGCCGGGCAGCGTGACGTTGCGCTGGGCGCCGACGTAGAGGCCGTGCTGGCGCTGAATCTCCTCCAGGTAGCCGAGCACGGTGGTACCGCGCGACTCGCACCACGCGGCCAGGTCCGCCATGACGAGCGCCGCGCCGACGCCGTCCTTGTCCCGCGTCACGGTGCCGGCGGTGTAGCCCAACGCCTCCTCGTAGCCGAAGACGAACTGGAGGCCCTCGGAGCGCTCGCGCTCCAGCGCGCGGTTGGCGATCCACTTGAAGCCCGTGAGCACCTCGTCATACGCCGCGCCGAGCGAGCGGGCGATGTCCCCCAGCTGCGTCGACGAGACGATGGTGGTGACGACGTACGGGCGGCCCCGCTTCGTCCCCTGCGTCAGGAGGTAGTGGCCCAGGAGCACGCCCACCTCGTTGCCGGTGAGCATGCGCAGCCCGCCATCCGCCTCGCGGGCCATGACGGCCAGCCGGTCCGCGTCCGGGTCATTGGCCAGCACCAGGTCGGCCTTCACGCGCTCGGCCGTCGCGCGCGACAGGTCCATGGCACCGGGCTCCTCCGGGTTGGGGAAGCGCACCGTGGGGAAGCGGCCGTCCGGCATCTGCTGCTCGGCCACGGGCGTGAAGCGAGGGAAGCCCGCGTCGCGCAGCGCCCGCTCCGCCCAGACGCCGCCCACGCCGTGCATCGCCGTGTAGACGATGGACAGCGTGTCGGAGCCCTTCTTGTGCACGCGCAGCCCGAGGATGGCGCGCAGGTAGTCCTCGCCCAGCGAGTCCGGGATGTCACGCCACAGGCCCTGCTCGCGCGCCTGGGCCACCGTCAGCAGCGGCACGCGGTTGGCGGGCTCCACCCGGGCGATGGCGGAGGCGATGCCCGTGTCGTGAGGGGGGATGATTTGAGCGCCGTTGCCCCAGTACACCTTGTAACCGTTGTACTCGGGTGGATTGTGGCTGGCCGTCACCATGATGGCCGCGGCGGCATTCAGGTGGAGGCAGGCGAACGCGGCGAGCGGCGTGGGCACCGGCGGCGAGAAGACATGGGCGGGGATGCCCTCGGCGGTGAGCACTGCGGCGGTGTCCTCGGCCAGCTCCGCGCTCAGCTTGCGCGCGTCGCGACCCACCACCACGCCCCGGGTGGCGGCGTCCGGCACGTGCTCCTTGAGGTAGCGCGCCAGGCCCGCGGTGGTGCGGCGCACCACGGCGCGGTTCATCCGGTTGGGCCCGGCGCCCAGCACGCCGCGGAGGCCCGCGGTGCCGAACTCCAGGTCGCCAGCGAAGCGGTCCGCCAGCTCGGTGAGGTCTCCCTGCGCGAGCAGCCGCGCCAGTTCCTCGGCGGTGACGGGGTCCGGGTCCGCCAGGCGCCATGCCTCCGCCCGCTCTCTCAATCCGGTGTCGTTCATGGAGCCTCGAAGCCTCGTGCAATCTGGGCGCGCGCGGAAGACCCGCCTCGGGCGCCGGTGGATTTTCAGCTGTAGTCGGTGAGCTTGCGACGCGTGGCGCGGCCCTTGGGACCGTCCTTGCCGCCCTGGCACGTCACGCACAGCTCCGCATAGGGCATGGCCCGCAGCCGCCCGAGCGGAACCTCGTCCCCGCACTCCTCGCACTCACCGAAGGAGTCCGGCTCGTCCCGCAGCTTGCCCAGCGCCTTGAGCACGCGGGCCAGCACGCCGTCCATGTTCCGGTTCCGGTTGGAGGCGATGGCCTGCATCATCTCGTTGAGGGGCTGCTCGTCCTCATCGCCGCCGATGCGCGCGTCATCGGTGCGGTTGGGCTCGATTTTCGAGGGCGTCTTCTCGGTCAGCTCGGCATGCAGCGCCAGCAGCAGCGCCTTGAGTTCATCTCGCTGTTTCGCGTTCACGTCGGCTCCGCCGAATCAATACTTCGCGGTGGAAACCTGGCCGGTGACGATGGCCACCGACGCGGACGCGCCCAGGCGGTTGGCGCCCGCACGCAGCATGTTCATCGCGTCCTCGGAAGAGCGGACGCCGCCGGACGCCTTGACGCCCACGCCGTCGCCCACCGTCGAGCGCATCAACTCCACGTCCTCCACCGTCGCGCCGCCCGAACTGAAGCCGGTGGACGTCTTCACGAAGGCGGCGCCCGCGGACTTCGACAGCAGGCAGGCGAAGACCTTCTCGTCGCGCGTGAGCAGCGTCGTCTCGAGGATGACCTTCACCGGATACGGGCGGCTGGCCTCCACCACGGCGGCGATGTCCAGGAACACGGCGATATGGTCCTTCGCCCTGAGCGCGCCGATGTTGACCACCATGTCGATTTCACGCGCCCCGGCGGCGATGGCCTCACGGGCCTCGAACGCCTTGGCCGACGACAGCGCCGCGCCCAACGGGAAGCCCACCACGGCGATGGGCACCGTGGAGGAACCCGCCAGGATTCTGGCGACGGTGGCCACGTGCGAGCTGTTCACGCAGACCGTGGCGAAGCCGTACCGACGCGCCTCCTCGGCCACCTTCACCACGTCTTCCTCGCGCGCCTCGGGCTTGAGCAGCGTGTGGTCGATGTACGGCGCCAGGTCCGCCGCGGACCGGACGGAGTCCAGGTCCACGCGCCCCGTGCCATGACGGGTGAAGGGGGTGGGAGTGGCGTCGGTGGGGGTGGCCTCCCGGGCGCCCGTCCACGCCTGAAGGCGGCGGCGAGCCTGGTCGGCGATTTCCTCGACGTACTTGAAGAGGTCCTCGAAGTCGGACATGGCGGCCCCTTAGCCCACTTCCAGGGCCTCGGGAAGCGCGCGAGCGACCCGTGCGTTTCCTGCTCGCACCCGAGGTGCCGAGGGTGGGAACGTGGCGGTAGAGTCCGCACCGTGATGTCCCGTCTCCGGCTGTCCAGCTTCCTTGCCCTCCTGCTCGCCGCGCTTCCAGGCATCGCCGCGAGCCCGCCCTCCCCTCCTCTCACCTTCAGCACCGACACCAGGCCCCTCACGGTCCACTTCTTCGACGTGGGCCAGGGCGACGCCGCGCTCATCATCTCCCCCACCGGGAAGACGGTCCTCATCGACGGAGGCCCTCCCGAGGCCCGTGAGCGACTCGCCGCCCGACTGCGCACCCTGGTGACGGGGCCACTGGACCTGGCCATCCTCACCCACCCGCACCTGGACCACCTGGGCGGGTTCACGGACGCGCTGCGCGCCGTCGGTGCGAAGCGCTTCATGGACCCGGGCTTCAACCACCCCAGCGAGGCCTACAAGGATTTGCTCGGCTTCGTCGGCGACTCGGTGGGCCAGGTGATGAACCCCGAGCCCAATCCCGCCACCCCGGATTCGCTGCTCACCATCGGCCTGGGGGAAGGCGTGTCGCTCACCGTCCTCTGGCCGCGCGCGCCCCGGGAGCCCTTCCTCACGGGGACGCGCTCGGACGCCAACTCCAACTCCATCGTCGCCAAGCTGACCTATGGGAAGACGGCCTTCCTCCTCGTCGGCGACGCGGAGCCGGACACGGAGACCGCCCTGCTCCAGCGCCCCCTCGACCTCACGACGACGGTGCTGAAGGTCGCCCACCACGGAGGACGGCACTCCTCCACCGCCGCGTTCCTCGCCGCGGCGAAACCCCAGGCCGCCGTCATCTCCGTCGGCGCCAAGAACGACTACGGCCACCCCGCTCGCGAGACGCTGGAGCGGCTCGACGCCGTCGGCGCCCACGTGCTGCGCACGGACCGGGATGGCGAGGTCATCGCCGCCAGCGACGGGCACTCCGTCACGCTGCGGGCCAACGGCGGCACCGGCGCGCTGCTGGTGGTGCCAGGAAACCTCAAACCGGGCCCCATCGCGCTCGGCCCCGTCGTCCCCACTCCCTCCCGCACGGGACGAGGCACGGTCGCCTCCGTCGAGCCTCGTGACGAGAGCAGGGGCACCTCGCCCGCTCCAGGTGAGCGCGGCGGCGCGCTCACGAGCACCGAGAGTTCCGGGCCTTATGTGGGACTCAAGAACAGCAAGGTGTTCCACCGCGAGACGTGTTCCACGCTGAAGCGTTCCAAGTCTGAACGCACGCTCTACCTGAACCGCGAAGCCGCCCTGCGCGAGCGTCGCCCCGCAGAGGATTGCCACCCATGAGCCCCCGCCATCTCGCCTTGCTGGGGACCCTGCTGGCCCTGTCGGCTTGCAAGGAATCACCGGACCCGTCCACCGCTCGCCCCTCGGAGACCCGGCGCTACTTCGGCACCGCCGCCGACGGGAAGCTGCACGTCTACTTCTTCGACGTGGGCCAGGGAGACGCCGCGCTCATCGTCTCCCCCAAGGGCAACACGGTGCTGGTGGACTCGGGCCCGGCCAGTGCCGCCGGCCACCTGGTGAATCGCCTCCCGGAGCTGCTCGTCAAGCAGTTGGACCTGGTCATCCTCACCCACCCGCACAACGACCATCACGGTGCGCTGGATGCCGTGCTGCGAAGGGTGGGCGCGCGCCAGTTGATGGAGCCGCAGTTGCCCGGCGCTCCACCCGACTACAATCCCCTGCTCACCGCCATCAGCGGGCGCGGAATCCAGGTGGTCTCGCCCGCGCCGCCGACGTCCACGCCCAATGCCCCGCAGCGCATCAACCTGGGCGACGGCGTCTCACTGACCATCCTCTGGCCCCGGGCGCCCACCGAGCCGCTCCTCGAGTCCGACAAGGCAGCCATGGAGGTCAACTCCATCGTCATGCGGCTCTCCTATGGCGAGACGTCGGTGCTCTTCGCCGGTGACGCGCTCGCGCAGACGGAGGAGTACCTGCTCGCGCGCGAGGTCTCCGTCCAGTCCACGCTGCTCAAGGTGGGAGCCCATGGGCTGAACAGCGCCACCACCGCGCCCTTTCTGGCCCGCGTGGGAGCGCGCGCCGCCGTCATCTCCGTGGGCGCCAACAACGACCTCAGGGCCCCAGCCGCCGCCACGCTGGACCGATTGAAGGCCGCGCACGTCCAGGTGTTCCGCACCGACGTGGATGGCGAGGTGCAGGTGGTCAGCGACGGCAAGTCGCTGGTCGTCACGCCCCAGCGGCTGCCACAGGGAAAGCCCAGCGACACGCGCTACACCCTCGTGGGCCAGGGGCCCACGCCGGAGCCGAACTTCTGGGCCGGCAAGCCCCTGCCCGAGAAGCAGGTCCCGCCCCCGCCGCCCGAGGACGTGCAGCCCATCGAGACGCTCCAGACGACGAAGACGGAGCCGCCCGCGCCCGTGGCCGATGGGCGCACGGACCGCTCGAAGAAGTACAAGGGCAAGTACGTCGCCAGCCGCAAACGCAATAAGTTCCACTACCCGGACTGCGACGGGGCGAAGAAGATCCACGCCGAGAACCTCATCGAATTCAAGACGCGCGAGGAAGCGGCCCAGGGGGGACGCCAGCCCGCCCAGGACTGCAACCCATGACGAAGGCACCCATGTCGCGGGCCACGCTGGACCGCATCGAAGACGACATCGCGGTGCTCATCGTCGACGGGCGCGAGGTGACGCGGCCTCTCTCGTCACTCCCTGCCGGGGTGCGCGAGGGCGACGTGCTGGACCTGGAGACGATGCGCGTGGACTCCGAAGCCACTGAGGCGCTGCGCGAGGAGGTGCGCCTGGCGCGTCAGCGGGCGATGCAGGGCAAGAAGCCACCTCCGGGCGACTTCGACCTCTGAGCCAAGGCCCCGGGCGCGCGGGGCGTCCCAACCGAGGCCCCCCTCGACGCGAGAGGCCCGGGGACCGCGCACGCGGCTATCGCCCGAGAGTGAGTGAGGCATCCAGGCCCGAGGCCTCCCCTCAAGACGAGAGGGAGAGGCCCAGGGCCTGAGAGCGACTACCGCCCGGAGAGGACGAGCGGAATCTCCAGGTCGACGTCCTCTCCCGAGAAGCTGGAGAAGACCATGCGCTTGGCGCGCTCCCGGATGCAGGAGCCCACCGCGTTGGACGAGCCGTTCAAATCCTTGCGGCTGAACGTCGTGGCCTTCACCGCGCCGGACGTCCCCACCGTGGCGGTGAGCGTCACCTTCCCTCCCTTGAAGGACGGGTTGCGCTTCAGCTCCTGCTCCACGCAGTCGCGGAACGAGACCTGGGTCTGCTCGACGATGCGCTCCACTTCCTCGTCCGAGGGACCGCCAACCTCTTCCGTATCCGCCGCGGCCACGTCCGCACCCTCGCGGACCTCCGGGGCGACGTCCTTCTTCTCCGCGTCGTTGTAGACGGCCGCCACCTGCGCCTCGGAAGGAGCAGGCACGGCGGCACCCTCGCCCGCCGAAGGCTCGGCGGCCTTGGGCTCGGTGGGAGGCTCGGCCTTCGGCTCGGGCGCCGCCTTGGGAGGAGGCTGAGGCGCCACCGGCGGAGGCGTCTTGCCCAGCAGCTTGTCGCGCAGCGCGCCCATGCCCGCGCCAGTGAAGACGGACTGCTCCACCGGAGCGCCCGCGGCGTCCACCGTCGTCACGCGCAACGGCATGACGCCCAGCGACTCCGACAGCACGTACGCACCGCCCAGCGGGACGACGATGAGCAGGAGCGCGAAGACGGCGTACTTCCAACCGGAGTTGCGCTTGGTGACGCCCGCCTTCTTGGCGAAGTGGCGCGTGTCCTCCCGAGGACGACGCTCCTCCTCGTCACCGCCGCCCAGCGAGGCCAGCGGATCCTCCTGCGGGACGTCGTCCTGGTCGCCCTTCTCCGGAAGGTCCAGGTCGGAGAACAGCTCGTTCAGCGGAGCCGCGGTGGGCGCGGCACCCCGTCGCGCCGCGGCCTGCGGCTGCTGGCCCCGTGGATCAGGCTCGCCGAAATACGTCGTGTCCGGGTCCTCCTCGGGCACCCAGGCGCGCTGGGGCTCCGGCTCGGGCTCCGGCTCCTGGGGGTACTGCGGCTCCGGCTCGGGGAAGTAGTGCTGCGGCTCCGGCTCCGGCTCCCGACGAGCAGGCGCGTTCTTCGAGGCACGGGCGGAAGGAGGTGGCTCCGCCACGGGCGGAGGCGGAGGAGGCAGGGGCTCCGGTTCGGGCGGCGGGGTGAACAGCCCGGCGAGCTCCGGCACATCCGCACCGCGCTTCCAGTCCGCCATGCCCTGCTGCCAGAAGAAGCTGCGGCCACTGATGGTGCCGGTGGCGACGAGCTCCCGGAGCGCACCCTCATCGAGGGGGCCCTCCTGCTTGTTCTTCACCATCACGAACCAGGGCGAACCCGTGGCCCGCATGGGTGCTGCACGCGTGGGCTCATCGTCCCAGGGCGTTTGAAGCGCGGCGGGTGGCGCCTTGGCCACGGCGGGCGCGGCGGTGACGGGCGCGGCGGCGGGCTCGGCCAGGGAGCGCTCTTGCGCTCGCAGCCGCTCCACGTCCGCGAGCGACACCACGCGGGTGCTCTCCTCTTCGGCGGGTCCTTCGACGGTGATGACGTTCTGGCAGTTCTTGCAACGGACCTTGACCGTCTTGCCGCGGACTTTTTCGTCCGCAATGGAGTACCGCTTCTGGCAATTGTCGCAGGTGAAGTTCAAGGGGAGCGTCCGGCTCACTGGGGGGAGACTGGGTTCTGGATGCTACCGCTAGAAATCTCCCGCGCAAACCATCGGTTGACTCCGTCTTGCGCGCCAACTATGCAGCCGCCCTCTGTCTTCTCTCGGCCTTATTCAGAAGGTGGCGAATGCCGGCGAAGGACCTCGGATCGAAGTTCGTCTGCTACAAGTGCCAGACGAAGTTCTACGACATGAAGAAGCCTGACCCGCTGTGCCCCAAGTGTGGCGCGGACCAGCGGGAAAGCCCTGCTCTCAAGCCCCAGCCCGAGGGACGACGCGGACGCTTGGCCGCCGCCCCGAAGGTCATCGAACCGATTGAACCCGAAGAGCCCGCGGCCGCGAGCGAGGAAGAGGAAGAAGACCTCGACTCGTTCGACGACGACGAGAGCGCTCCGGCGGAAACCGAAGAAGAAGAAACCTGAGTCGTGGGGTGATGGGGACTCCCTGGCGGTTGCCGGGAGTCCCTGCGCCTCGGTCGTACCCACGAGGCCTTGAAGCGAGGGCGCGCCCGTCGAGGGGCGCCGCCAAGGCTCCGTTCAGCGTGATGCGCCCGGCCGCGCTCCGCTCAAGTTCCCGACGCCAGCGACAGCTCCATCATCGCGCGGCGGATCTGCTCGTAGAGGCCAGGTCCCATCTCCTGCATCCCCACCGGACGGATGTCCTTGCGGGTCGGCTCCTGGTGCGCGTTTGACTGGCTCGTCAGAGTCGTCCGCTTCTTGGCCTGTTGCATGACTCGGCCCCCCTCTCGTGATGTTGCTCGCCAGTATTGTAGCAATTTTTCTACCGGGGCGGAAATGAAATCCGGATCACCCACGCCTCGACATCTAGAACGTCCAGCGCCGGAAATCTTTCAACCTTTCGCTACAGGCGTGAGCAATCCCGCTACTTCAGGTCGCCTACCGCCCAGGATTGCTCGACCTCTGCGATTTCCCCGGCGCGGACCGTCACCGTCCGCTCCGCCGGGGGCAGCCGCTCGTGCCAGAAGACGAGGGTGTGGGTGCCCTCGGGGACTTCCAGCTTGAAGCGCCCCTCGGGGCTGGTGGTCGCGAAGTAGGAGTGGTCGAAGGTACGGACCACCGCGCGCATCCAGGGGTGGATGTCGCAGCGGATGGGGACGATGCCCGGCTCGGCGGGGAGCGGCTTGCGCGTCGTCATTCCCTCCAGCGGCATGGCCACGTTGAAGAAGGAGCGGTTGGAGCCGGAGGCGGCGCGCACGTTGTGGACGAGCGGATCAGAGTTGCGCAGCGTCACGGAGCCGCCGGCGCGGGCGGCCAGGACGGGCGGCTCATAGACGCACTTCTTCTGGTCCAGCACGGGCTCGGGCGGTGGGCGGGAAGGAGTGGGGAGCCCCGCGCCGGACTTGAGGGAAACCACCGTGTGGGCGAGCTCCCCCGCCGGGCCGACGACGAGGGAGCGGTCCTCCGCCTGCTCGCCACACACGGACACGACGGTGCCGGTGGTGGGAGACAAGGTAGGGGCAGGAGGCGTGCCCATGAGGTGAACGCGACCCTCGACGGTGCCCCACTTCACGTCGGCGGCGGGGCGCGCGGGCGAGGGAGCCGTCGCCACGGGAGCGTCGGTGGCCGAGGGAGGGGGCGTCTCGCGGCATGCGGAGACGAGCGCGAGGAGGAGCAGCGGGCGATGAAAGGTGGCGCGGAGCACGTGCCCGGTCTAACGGGTGCGTGAAGCTCTTTCAAATGGCGAGGAGCAATCCAAGGGCCCAGGGGATGACTCATGGTCCATTTGGGCGTTGGACCCTTATCACCCTTGTTGGTAGAAGAGCGCGCGGCCGTACACGGTGCGGCTCTGTGGGAGGCAGCAACTTTGCGGGAGAAATTGAAGGCGCTGGCGGAGCTTCAGAATGTGGACCTGGAGGTCGCATCGCTCCGGAAGGCCGCGGACGTCCACCCCCGTCAGATTGCCGAACTGGAGCGCGAGCTGGGTGTGGCTCGCAGCGCCATCGAGGCTGAGCGCGCGCGCGTCACTGACATGGAGCGGCAGAAGGCGGAGCGCGAGCAGAGCATCACGGACGAGAAGGACAAGGTGAAGAAGTGGGAGGCGCGGCTGAGCGAACAGCGCTCCACCCGCGAGTACTCCGCCCTGGCCCGTGAAATCGATATCGCCAAGAAGGCCAACCTGACGATGGCCGAGGAACAGGTGGAGCTCATCAAACAGCTCGGCCTGGCTCGCGAGGCCCTCAAGGGGAAGGAGGCCGACTTCGGGACGAAGCAGCAAGGCCTCTCGGCGCGAATGGCGGAGCTGCGCGGCAAGCTGGGCGAGTCCGAGGAGCAGGTGAAGAAGCTCGAGGGAAGTCGCGCCGCCGTGGCGAACTCCGTCGACTCCAACCTGCTGCGGCGCTACGAGTCCATCCGCAAGAAGAAGCTGCCCGCGCTGGTCGGCGTGGTGGCGGGCACTTGCCGGGGCTGCAACATGAACGTGCCCCCTCAGCTCTACAACCAGTTGCGCACCTCGCTGGGCACGGACATCTGCCCGTCCTGCAACCGCATCATCTACGCGGTGGAAGCCCTCGAGGAAACACCCGCGGCGGCGAAGTAGGCCGCCGATGACGGCACCGTCCCTCGTCGACATCCTCCGCCACATCGCGCGTGAGGAGCCGCTCTCGTCGACGGTGCGCACCTTCCGCGGACTCACGCGGGAGCGATTGGGTCAGCTTCTCGACGAAGCCGCCACCCGTCTGGGCCCTCCCGCGAGGGCCGAGGACGGAGCGGCGGCGAGCGCGGCTTCCGCCTCCCGGGCGGTGGAGCCGCTCCCCTCTTCCGAGCCCCTTCCTCGCGTGCGCGTCTACTCGGACGGCGCCGCGAGAGGAAACCCCGGCCCCGCGGGCGCGGGCGCGGTGGTGACGGACCCCGAGGGGCACGTGGTGGCGCGGCTCGGTCGCTTCCTCGGGACGCAGACGAACAACACCGCCGAGTACCAGGGCCTGCTGCTGGGCCTGAAGCACGCGAAGGCGATGGGCGCGCGCGAGGTGGACGTCTACGCCGACAGCGAGCTGCTCATCCGCCAGTTGGATGGGCTGTACCAGGTGAAGAGCATGACGCTCAGGCCCCTCTTCGAGGAGGCGCGGCGGCTCCTGGCGCTCTTCTCCAAGGTGAAGCTCCACCACATCCCCCGCGCGAAGAACGCGCAGGCGGATGAGATGAGCAACCGGGCCATCGACGAGCGGATGTAGTCCGCCACGCCCTACGAGTCCCCTGGAGTGGACCGCTGTCCCGAGGCTGTTGTAAGGGACAGGTGCCGGAGTGGTCCGGGTGAACGCCGGTCACCGCAGTCACGGGTGGCGGGAGGAAAGTCCGGGCTCCATAGGGCAGGGTGCTGGCTAACGGCCAGTCGAGGCGACTCGCAGGAAAGTGCCACAGAAAACAGACCGCCCGTTCCGAAAGGGGCGGGTAAGGGTGAAACGGTGCGGTAAGAGCGCACCGCGTCTGGGGTGACTCAGACGGCACGGTAAACCCCACCTGGAGCAAGAGCCAATAGGAGCGCGTCCCCGCTGTCTGGGGGACAGGGATTGCCCGTCCCATGCGTTCGGGTTGCTCGCTGATGAGGCCCCTGGGTAACCAGGGCCCTAGATGAATGTTCATCGCCCGTTCCGAAAGGGGCGGGGACAGAACTCGGCTTACAGGGCCACTCCGGCGCTTTTCCTCGTGAGCCCCAGCCCGCGCGCCC
>NZ_JABXEM010000647.1:0-438 GCF_013372595.1 Myxococcus sp. AM011 | reverse complement strand
GGTGGTGATGGTCTTCTGGACGCTGGTGCCCCTGGCGCTGACCGTCCGCTGGTTTCGCTGGAGCTGACAGGAGCCTTCCGCCATGTCCGAGCCCGTCGCCTCGTCCCCGCTCTTCGTGCAACGGCTCAACTTCCAGGCCCGTGACGCCAGCAACGAGTCCGCGGCGCTCCAGGCCGCGCTCGCGCTCGGCCTCCTCGAGCACCTGTCCGCGGGCGAGCCCGTGACGCTGGACGCGCTGGCCCGGAAGGTGGGGGCGAACGCGCGCGGCGTCCGCTCCGTCATCGAGCCGCTGGTGGCGCTGGGCTTCGTCCACCTGGAGCCGGGGCGGGGGTACTCGCTCCCCGGGTCGACGGCGGACTTCCTGCGCGACGCCGCCTTCGTGGCCCGGCTGCACGAGGCCCGGCGCTGGTGGCACGTGGCCGCGAGGCTGCCGGAGGC
>NZ_JABXEM010000646.1:0-438 GCF_013372595.1 Myxococcus sp. AM011 | reverse complement strand
CAGCAGCGCCTTGTAGGAGCGGATGGTGCGGCCCGGCATCATGTAGAAGTCGAGCTTCCCGTCCTTCGCGGTGACCTTCTGCCGGAGCTGGTCCAGCAAGTCGAAGGAGAGGTCGGCGCCGTTCGGCCCGGCCACCAGCGTCTGGCCCGCGCTCACCAGCCCCAGCAGGCCCTCGAACTCGTCATTGGCACCGGTGCCGTTGACGAGCAGGTTGGCGTACTTGCGGCCCACCGCCTTGGCCTTGCCGGCCACCTGGAGCGCCTTCTGGTCGGTGGTGTCCGAGTGCGTCGCCTCGATGAAGTTGTCCACCTCGGCGTCGCCGATGATGCGCTTCAGCGCGCTCGTCACCTGGACGAAGGTGGTGGGCGACTTGGCGGTGATGGTGCCGCCGACGCCCAGCATCTGCACGTCACCCAGCGAGGACTCGCGGTTGTAGAC
>NZ_JABXEM010000645.1:0-439 GCF_013372595.1 Myxococcus sp. AM011 | reverse complement strand
CGCCAGGCCCCCTCCCCCCTCCTGCCTCGGGAGGGGCGCCCTTTCCCGTGTGGTGGCGTCAGGGCCGTCCGTCCGGTTCGACAGGGGCCAGGCGCCCGTCCCTCGTGACGCGCACCACGTGGGCAGGTGCGAAGGTGCCAGCCCGGCCACATACGACTGCGTCGAGTCGCTGGTCCGTCGTCCCCACCACGAGGTCTCCCGCCTCGTCCAGCGCGTATGCCCTCGGCGCCCCCGGGAGCGTCACCCAAGGCGTGGCCCGCCACTGCCCCTCGGACGCGTCGACACGCACCAGACGCCCTGCACCGCCAAGCAGGTGCGCCAGCCCCTCCAGCACCACGAGGGTGCCGTGCATCCTGACGACTTGCAGGGGGTTGGCCTGAGGCTCCTCCAGCACCGTCACCCGCCCGGCCTCATACACCCCCAGGGCGCCCCCAAACTC
>NZ_JABXEM010000644.1:0-440 GCF_013372595.1 Myxococcus sp. AM011 | reverse complement strand
TTTAGCTACCGGGCAATGCCATTGGCATGACAACCCGAACACCAGTGATTCGTCCACTCCGGTCCTCTCGTACTAGGAGCAGCCCCTCTCAAATCTCCAACGCCCATGGCAGATAGGGACCGAACTGTCTCACGACGTTCTGAACCCAGCTCGCGTACCACTTTAAATGGCGAACAGCCATACCCTTGGGACCGACTACAGCCCCAGGATGTGATGAGCCGACATCGAGGTGCCAAACACCGCCGTCGATATGAACTCTTGGGCGGTATCAGCCTGTTATCCCCGGAGTACCTTTTATCCGTTGAGCGATGGCCCTTCCATACAGAACCACCGGATCACTAAGTCCTAGTTTCCTACCTGCTTGATCCGTCGATCTTGCAGTCAAGCACGCTTATGCCTTTGCACACAGTGCGCGATGTCCGACCGCGCTGAGCGTACCT
>NZ_JABXEM010000643.1:0-442 GCF_013372595.1 Myxococcus sp. AM011 | reverse complement strand
GCGCAGATCTCTGCCACGGCCACGGGATGCGTGATGTACGGCTCGCCGCTTTGGCGGTACTGCCCGAGGTGCGCCTCATCGGAAAAGTGGAAGGCTTCCTTCACCAGCTTGAGATCCGCCGGCTTCAGATACGACAGCTTTTCGGTCAGCCCCGAAATGGAGACGACCTGTTGGCGAGGCGGTGCCGCCGGCTGCGAGGTCGGGCCGAAAAGATGCCGATAGGTCTGCTCGAGCACCGCATCAATGAAGAGCGTGTCGGCGCCCTCCGGCTTGGCTGTCGAGCCAGCGGCGTCGGCGCTTGCGCCCTTATGCGATTTGGGCGGCAGGGCTGCCCGCTCCCCTACCAGGTCGGCGCCACGCGGATCAGGCAAGTTCGGCGCACCCGTACGAGGCGACGCGGGGCCGGAGCCGGAAGCGGATGACGGCATGGAAACGATGGAAG
>NZ_JABXEM010000642.1:0-447 GCF_013372595.1 Myxococcus sp. AM011 | reverse complement strand
GTGCAGGCCGGACTGGATGCCCGCGCGCAGCGACGCTGGTGCGCGGGTGCCCTGGGTGGAGACGGCGTGCTTCGCCGCGCGCCGGAGCGCCTGGCGCAGCTGCATCTCCTCGTCCACCCGCGCCACGCAGGCGGAGCAGCCTTCCAGATGCGACTCCACGTCGTGGCGTTCCTCGGGCTGAAACTCGCCGTCGAGGTACGGGTACAGCAATCGCTCGAGTTCCTGGCAGGTCATAGGGGCTTGATGGACTCCAACCTCTGTCTAGCCTGCCTTCTTCCTGCGCCGGTACTCTTCCAGGTCCGCGGGCGCCGGCACCGGATCTCCATCATGCCGGAACACACCCTGACCCTGGGCATACTCGCGCAGCGTCTTCTGCAGCAGCTTGCGACCGCGGAACAGCCGGCTCATCACCGTGCCCACGGGGCACTCCAGAATCTCCGCGATCTC
>NZ_JABXEM010000641.1:0-450 GCF_013372595.1 Myxococcus sp. AM011 | reverse complement strand
CCCCAGGCTGACCAGCGGCACCAGCTTCTCCGGATAGCGAAACGGCCGCCACAGCGGGAACACCTGATACACCCATCCATAGACAGGCAGCGCATCCCCCAGGCTCAGCGCGAGCAACAACAACCACGCCCCCGCCAGCACCCACGCACGAGGACGCCGCGCGGAGGCGATGAGCCCGCCCAATGCCAGCACACAGGCCGGTGTCCCGACATAGATGGAGTCCACCCAGACGCGACCAAATCCTCCCGACGGAACCAGGTGACGCACGACAATCTCCGGGATGCCGCGCAGCCCCTCCTTGTCCGCCAGGTACGGCCCCACCAGCAGCTCCCACAGGCGCAGCGGATGGAGCGAGAAGCGCTGCGCCTCCGCCGCCGAGCGAGCCCCGGGCTCACCCGAGAGCACCAGCCCCACCGCCGGAGACAACTGCGGCGCGGCCAGAAGGCCCCC
>NZ_JABXEM010000640.1:0-450 GCF_013372595.1 Myxococcus sp. AM011 | reverse complement strand
GCGGGGCGCCGCATCTTGTTCCAATTATCAATATGCTCGCTAGCTTTTTGGATCGCTCCTTTCTTTACAAGATCACGCAAGCCTTGTGCACCTATGGCCGTTTGGTACACCCATTCATTGCTGACACTGCTATCAAACCCTGGAGAGCTTCTCGCCTGCCATGCTGTGTAGACGGTCTGCGCCTCGCCTTGCAAGTGGCCCAACTCCTGTGTGATACCCATCGCATCATCACACGCAACTACCGCACCGTGGTTCTGCTGCAAGAACGCAGCCATTTGCTTCAGACGGGCTGCATGGGCCTTCTCATAAGTCGGGCCAGTCCGCATAACCGTAGTTGTTTCATCAAAACCTGAAGCGTAACCGTCCAGCGTCATCTTCGGAGTCGAAACCTCCTCCTGGTAATCGCCCCAGCCGCGTTCCTGCGGCGTACTGCCCATCAAGCCATACAGC
>NZ_JABXEM010000639.1:0-451 GCF_013372595.1 Myxococcus sp. AM011 | reverse complement strand
CCTTCAGCGCGTCGAGCAGGCCGTGATCGCGCAGCACCGTCTCCAGATCCACGAGCGTCAGGTCGCCGCGCGAGCCGTTGAAGCGGTGGGACATGTTGCGCAGCAGGGCGAAGCGGTGCTCGGAGCCCTCCAGGGAGGCCTCCAGGAGGTCCTTGCCGCCGGCGCGCGTCAGCTCCACGAAGGGCGTGCGGGGTGCCTCCACGCGGGTGAAGCGGCCCCGGGGACGGGGAAGGTCGCGACGCAGGAAGCTGGGCCCGTCATCCAGGGTCTGAAGCTCCTGCTCGGAGGGCGAGGTCGTCTCCTCGTCCACCAGGGTGGAGCGCTTCTTCGGAGCGATGCGCTCCTGGACGGTGGCCTCCTCGGCCGCCTTGGAGCCCTTCTTCGCCTTGCCGGAGGACTCGGCGGGCTTCGTGGCGGGCAGGGCGAAGGAGGGGATGGAAGGGTCCGCGGC
>NZ_JABXEM010000063.1:0-42501 GCF_013372595.1 Myxococcus sp. AM011 | reverse complement strand
CCCAGTCCCACTGTCCCCCTCCAACTCAGCCCACCGCCCATGTCGCCGTTCTCCCCCGGGCGAAAGCGTCCGCCCCCTGTCTTGGCAGCCAGGAGGTTGGGGAGGCTCTCAAGTCAGGACAAGCCGGTTGCGACTCGGGGGCGAAGGGCCGTTGGATTCCGACGACGCGCTCAGGGCAGCTCGCAGTCGAGGAAGTCCTTCTCGAACACGGGGCCCAGGAGCATCCGCTTGCCGAAGACCGCGGCGGTGGCCGTGCCGGCCGTCTGGCTTCCGTCATCCAGATACACCTCGGTGGCCTTCAGGTCCGCGCCCGTGCCCGTCACGCGCAGCACCTGTGCGGGCGCCCGGCTCTTGCCCGTCAGGTCGCCCGCATAGGAGGCGAAGTCGAGCATCTTGGGGTGGGAGGCAATCCAGAGGTTGCCGTCGGCATCCAGTTCGATGTTGTCCGGGCCGGACTTCAAATCCAGCGTGTTGAGCAGCGTCAGCGCGCCCGTCTCCAGGTTGCGCTCGTAGCTGCGCAGTGAGCGACCCACCGACTCCGCCAGGTACACGGTGCGCCCGTCCGCGGAGCGGTTGATGCCGTTGGCGTACTTCGTGTCCCGGATGACCTCCTGGAAGCGCTGGCCGTCGAAGTAGAGGACGTTGCCCAGGGCGAGTTGGAGGTAGTCCTCCAGCACCTGCCTCGCGCCCGGCGGGTAACCGTGGTCATTCGTCACGTAGAAGCGCTGCGCGTCCACGGCGACGACGTCGTTGGGGGACACGAGCAGCGCGTCGCTCAACGAGGCGCGGTGCACCAGCAGGCCGTCCTCGCCGACCTCGAAGCGCTCGATGCGCTGGCCTTCGGACCGGGAGTGGTTCACCACGAACAGCGTCTGCGCGCCGGACGACGGGTCCACGTGCAGGCCGATGCCGTGCGGATGGAAGTCGGGGGAGAAGCTTCCCGTCAGCAGCACCGGAGGCGTGGTGCCGGAGAGGTCATAGCGGTAGATGCCGCCGGGCACGGGGCGCCCCGCCAGCGTCGCGCGCCGGTCATCCGAGGAGACGTAGGCGTAGCCCAGGCTCGGGTGGAAGGTGATGTCCTCCGCGCCGGGCATGCCCGACACCGGCGTGCACTTGCCGGGCGCGTGGGGGGTGAGGTGCTTGAACTGTCCGGCGTCGGAGAGCGTCTTGAGGACGAGGCCTCCAAGCGCCACGAACAGCACACCCGCGATGATGAGGAGCTTCTTCATGGAGTCTGGAGCCTCGCCGGGAAAACGACGCGACGACGCTAGCAGGGTGCGAGGGGCGTCACATCTCCGGCCCATGACGCGGGCGGCCCGCGAGCCGACACGGCCGGCGCCAGGTGCCCTTCGGCGAGGACGTGACGGCGACAAGGCGACGTCCAAGGGACGTGGCGGACCGAGCCTTTCCCGCGCGGGCCTTCGGGCTACATCGTGAAGAGGGAGAGCAGGAAGGTGTTCGTGCCCGGCACGTGGAGCACCGTCCCGTGTTGGAGCGGAGGCCGGTAGAAGGCGGAGGCGTCATAGGCCCGGGCGCCCGCGAGGGACTTGCGCGTGGAGGCCGGCAGCCAGCCTCCGTCGTCCAGCGTGGGCGGTGCGAGGTCCGTGGGTTTCAGCGTGGCCAGGAGCGCCTGGGCCTCGGCCTCCGAGTACTCGAGGACGGCCAGCACTTCCCAATCGGTGGGGCCCATCCCCGGTGTTCCGCGAATGGCCTTTCGCCACTGGACGGATATGGGGCGACGGGGAAGGTTGACCACCTGCTCCAGGGACGCGAGGTCCGTGCCTGTCCTGGCGGGCTGGGTCGTGGGCGCGGGGCTCGAGTCCTTGCAACCGAGGCCACTCCATCCCAGGGCGAGGATTGCGACGAGGAGACGTGGCGTGGGCATTCGGGAAGGGCGTCGACCTGGCATTCTCGGTGTCTTCCTTCGCGGGTCAGGCTTCTTCGTCAGGGAGGAGCGTGCGGAGCAACTCGTCGTCAGGCCCGAGTGGACGCCAGCCGGCGGGGGGCGGATTCGCACGAAGAGCGGCCATGACTTGATCGGCTCGTTCCTCATACGAATCAGGAATGTAGGCCGACCATGAGCCAAGAGCCTTCCCAATCAGGAAGCGGGTTCCGTCATCCATCACTGCTGGCCACCCGTGCGGGAGGTTCTGGGATAGCAGGCGCACGAGAACATCGCGGACAAACCGTGTGGTGCTCTTGCGCTGCTCTGCCTCGGCGAGCAGCCCCTTCAGTACCTGCACACCGGCGATGTCATCCTCGCCAAGCTCCTCGGCCAGCTCCACCAACGGGACGGCCGGGCGTGCTTCGGCAAAGGCCGTAAGCGAATCGTACCCACGCTCGCGGACACGCTCATACAGGCGGGCCTTCCAGTTCCCCTGCCATGAACGTCCGTCTGTCATCGGCTTCTCCCCTTGGTGAACTTCATCGGGATGTCGTAGAGCTTCATGTTCTCCGCGACGATGTTCAGGATCTCGTTGCGGGTCAACGTCCGGCCCGTCTCTCTCTCGGCCTTGCCCAACAGCCGCATGATCATCCGGTTCCACTCATCGGGCCACATGCGCCCCAGCTTCCAGTTTCCCCCACCGTGAATCGCCTCGTGGTGGGCCTGTTCCAGCCGGACGCAGAACTGGTCGATGTCCATGTCCCCCTTGAAGCCGCGCTGCTCGAACCACTCGCGATGCTCCTTCGGCAGGACATGGTGCTTCGGCGCCTCCGACATGCCCGCTCCTGCCTTGCCCGTCACCCGCATGCCTCGCACTTCCGGGCTGTCGCCCAGCGCATCGCGGACCCCCTTGGGCAGGTCCTGGTGCGCTTGCGCCATCAGCACCTGTCCGCCGTGAATGCGGACGGCCGCGCTGACGGCGGGAACAGAGAGGACGCCCGCCTGCACGAGCCTTCGCATCATCTCCACCCACTCCGCGGAGACGACGATTCGCGAGCCCGCCATTACACCACCTGAACTCATCACCAGCCTCGCGCCGAGCGTCGCGGGAGCAGCGGGCGGCAGCCGAGGCAACGACATCTTCAGCGTGGAAATCAGGGCAAGCATCTCCATCGCCTGGGCCGCCGCCATGACCTGCCCGGCTACTTTCATGGCCTCGCGGGCATCTCGATGGATTGCATCGAACTCATGCGTCAGCTTCCCCATCAGCTCGGGCATCGAGGTCGCCGCCGCCTCGACCCGCTCAGGCTCCAGCGAAGTGAGCTCCTTCAGCGTGGGCTCCATCATTTCGCGCAATCGATGCAGGTCCACGAACAGCCTCTCGAAGCCGTACATGGGGCAGTCCCGGAGCACGGCTTCCGCGAGGTGAAGGAAGTCGACCCAGGTGGCCAGCAACAGGCTTCCGAACAGGACCGACTGGAGCCGAGGTCCCGTCATGCGGAGCAGGGCCAGCTCCATGTCCGAATCGTCGACTTCCGATGCCACTACCGTCAGCGCGGTGGCACGCCCCAGCGAACCACGAAGCGACATCAGTTGATGGGAGCCGTGGTCGAGATAGCGCGTGAACACGCCGTCGAGACTCCCTCGACCATGCGCCGGAGCACGCGCCGCGAGCGTGGAGAGCGCGGCCTCGCTCCCGTCCAATGAGTCCGCTACCTCGTCAATCGCTTGGAGGACTGCCTGCCGAGTCAGTGCGCCGCTTTGTCCCCCAGCTCCAGCCAGACGGCCTTGCCCGGCGTACTCAGTGACCGTATGCGGCGCGTAGTTCAAGGTCCTCCTCCGCCCAGGTGCACGCTCCACGGACGCGCACCCCGTGGACAGCAACAACACGAGCAACAGCAGGACGTCAGCGCGCATGGTCCAACCTCAGGTCCAACGGCTTTCCAGCCGCGTCAGGAATGCGCAGCGTATCCCCGACCCCTGCGCTCGAAGCGCCGCTCCACCACGCGGTAGGATTGCTCCGGAGCAACGACTCCACCTCGCGCGTCCATTGCTTCATGCGCGGTCTGTCGCGGCCCGCCTTGCGGTCGTGGAGGCGCCCGAGGATGCTCACTCGATGGGAGGCGTCTGGGTGGGGCTCGCGAGCCCTCACCGACGAGGCGAGAGCATGGACCTGGAAGAGTTGCGTGCCTTCGTGGGCGTCGCGGAGACGGGCTCGTTCCTGGCCGCGGCCGAGTCCCTCGCCGTGTCACGGACCACGCTGCGCAGACGCGTGGAGGCGCTGGAGGCTCGCGCGGGTGTGCCGCTCCTCACGAGCACTCCCACGGGCATCGTCCTGACGGAGGCGGGAGAGGTGCTCGCCCGTCGTGGCCGGCTGATGATGCAGGAGACGAGCGCGCTGGTGGCCTCGCTGCGCGAGGTGGGCCAGGCCCCCTCCGGCGTGCTGCGGGTGGTGCTGCCCGTGGGCTTGCCGCCACATCTGCTCGCGCCCCTCTTCGCGCTGCTGCGAGCCTCGTATCCGCTGCTGCGCGTGCACGCGAGCTTCAGTGACAATCCCCTGGCGGAGCCGCTCGACGACGTGGACGTGGTGGCGCACTTCGGAGAGGAGCTACCCCGTGGCTCCTGGGTGTCGCAGGTGGTGATGCGGGTGCGCGAGGGGCTCCTGGCCAGCGAGGACTACCTGCGCCAACGCGGCACGCCGGGCTCGGTGGAGGACCTCAAGGGCCATGAGCTGTTCTCCTGGCAGGCTCCGGGCGATGACGCGTCCCTGTGGCCCCAGCTCCGTGGACCTTCGTTCCAGGTGGAGCCCGCGCTCGTGTCGACGGACATCCACTTCATCCGGGTCTGCTGTCTGGCGGGACAGGGCATCGGCCTGATTCCCAGCGTGGCCCTCGCGGACCCGGGCGAAGAGGAGGGCGCGCTGGTGCCGGTGCTCCCCGACGTGGTGGGCCGCGAGCGTCCCCTGCGCCTGAGCGTCCCCGAGGCCCTCAGTGAGATTCCCAAAATCAAGCAGGTGCTCGCACACATCCGAGGCTTCCTCGCGCCCCTGTGAGTCGAGGCGGGCGGGGCGAATCCGGCCACCGGGTGTCCATCTTCGGCCATCCCCGGGCTGAAGCATCCACGCTACGGATGAAGGCGTTCTTCCGCGCCGGAGCCCGCCATGCGAACGCCGCTGCTCTTCACCCTCGCCACCACCACGCTGCTGACGCTGTCCGCTCACGCGAAGGACCCGGCGCTCGGCGCGACGACCTTCACCGTCTACGAGGCCTTCCTCAGCCCCGCGCAGGAGCCCGGCGAGGAGTCCGAGACGCCGAAGCTGCTGGAGAAGAGCCTGGGCGCCACCGCGCCCTCCACGCCTCGCGAGGCGCGCAAGTCCCGGGGCCATGGCGCGCTCAAGTTCACCAAGGACCTGACGCGGGCCTACGTCGAGTTCGAGATGAAGGGCGTCAACCCCGCCGACATCCTCATGTTCCACATCCACTGCGGCCCGCCCGGAGTGCTGGGCCCCGTGGTGGTGGACTTCGGGGAGCTGGGCAACCTGTCGAAGACGCTCTCGGAGGGAAAGCTGTCGGTGGAGCTGACCAACGCCAATGTCGTCTTCATCAAGGACATGAAGGGCATGAAGCCAGGGCTGCCGGAGAGCTGTCCCGCGGAGCTGGGCTTCCTGGCGCAGACGAAGACGCTCGCCAGCCTGGAGTCGCTCGCGCGCAAGGGCGTGCTCTACTTCAACCTCCACACCAAGGCGCATACCTACTACGGCGAGATGCGCGGGCAGCTCTACGCCGCCCAGCCCTGAGGCTCCGTGTCGCGGCTCGGGTAGGCTGGGGCGCGTGACGTCCACTCCGCGCTCCTCCCCTGGCTCCTCCTCCGTGCCTCGCACCCGTCTGCTCTCGCTGGGGCTGGCGGTGTTGGTGATACCGCTGGGGCTCGCGTCGCGCCGGAAGTCGCTGCCGTGGCCCGCCTTCTTCGCCACCTATGCGGGGGACACGCTGTGGGCGCTGCTCGTGTTCCTGCTCCTGCGCTTCCTCGCCCCACGCCGCTCCACGCTCGCGGTGGCCGCCGTCGCGCTCGCATTCTCCTTCGGCATCGAGTTCAGCCAGGACCTTCACGCGCCCTGGCTGGATGCCGCGCGCCGCACGCTGCCGGGCCGACTCGTGCTGGGCGCGGGGTTTCTCTGGAGTGACCTCGTCTGCTACTCCGTCGGCGTGCTCCTGGGCGTGGGGCTCGACGTGGCGCTGCTGACGCGGCGACGTCCGGAAATATCCGCACCCGCCAACGATATGGCCTGACTTCCACCACGTTGGTGAGGGGCCGGGGCCAACACCGTTGGATGGAGCATCATGACGAATGTCGTGAGAGGTGCGCTCGTTGCCTCGTTGTGCCTGGGTATCGGCAGTGGTTGTTCCCGAGAAGTCGCCGAAGTGGTGGAAGTGCCCGTCAACCTGGGACCCTCGCAGGTACTCGAGGACCATGGAGACTGGGCCCCGGAGCCCCTGGCCGCCTGTTCCCTGCTGCCCAGTGACGGCGCCGCCGCCGAGTGCGGTACCCCGGAGTCCTTTGACGTGTCGGCGTGTGAGCTCGGCTCGCTGACGGGCCTGGATGCCAATGGCCACTTCACCGTGCATGTTCTTGAAAAGCACCTCAGCGAGCTCCCCAACAACCATCTCACCGGCGCGCTGAACTTCGTGTCGGGGGGACAGGTGCTCTCCGGCGGCGTCCCCCTGCGCGAGGCTCGCGTGGAGGGGAGCACGTTCTTCATCACCCACTACGGCACGCTCCCGGATGGACGCACGTTCCGCTCATCCTTCATGGGGTGCAAGGCACCGAGCCCCAGCCGGGTGACGGGGTGCTACGTGTCGTGTGTGGCGGGGAAGCCCCTCTACGAGGCCACCTTCGAGGCGGAGAAGGTCCAGCGGCGCGCGGGAGAGGAGGAGGCCTCGGGGCTCACCCTCGTGGGAGAGGGCGTGGTGCCCCAGGGCATCGTCGCGGATGTCTTCGTCGCCAAGGGGCATGCGTATGTCGTCTCGTTGGAGCATGCGGTCGCGGGGCCTGGCGGCCTGTACGTCTTCGACTTGAGTGACCGCACCGCGCCCCGGCTCGTGAGCACCATCACCTATCCGGGCGACAGCTATTGGAATGGCGTGTGGGCCAAGGGCGATGCGCTCTATGTCGCGAGCGCGGCCCGGGGACTGCTCGTCTTCGACATCTCCGAGCCGGCCAACCCGAAGCTCCTGCGCTCGCTGCCCGATGGCCGCTCCATCAACGCGCACACCGTCCACGGCGACAACAACCGGCTCTATGTCATGTCCGCCTCGCCCACGCCGGAGACGCTCATCTTCGACGTGAAGAACGAGCGCGAGCCGGTGCTGCTCGGCCGCTACGCGGACCCGAGCGTGAATCCCCTGGTCGCCTCCTTCCCGCATGACGCCACGTCGTGGGGGCCGCGCCTCTTCCTCAATCACTGGGCCGCGGGGTTGCTGGTGCTCGACGTGAGCGACCCGACGAACGTGGTGAAGAAGGGCGAGTATGTCTATCCACGCGCCACCAGCCACACCAACCGCTGGCACTACGTGAACAACCGGCTCATCGTCTTCGAGGGCGGCGAGGACTGGGGGGCACATGTCCGCGCGCTCGACATGACGGACCTGGAGAACCCCGTGCTCATCGGCGAGTACCGCCTGTCTCCGGGCGTCTCCATCCACAACATGGAGCTGAAGGGCAACCTGCTCTACCTCGCCCACTATCAGCACGGGGTGCGCGTGGTGGACGTGTCCCGTCCCTCACAGATGCGCGAGGTCGCCCACTTCAACACCTGGCGGGGCACGGACCGGGCTCGCGGCACCTTGTTCCATGACGGCGCCATCGGCATGCGCGTCCCGGACGACGGCCATGTCTATGTCATCGACACCTCGCGCGGCCTGCTCATCTTCGAGGAGCTGTAGCCGGTAGGCGGAAGTCCTTCACCGGAGGCGGGCGGGCGCTCGCCTCCGGTGTTGAACGAATGGGCCGGGCGCCGGTACGAGGCCCGTCCGGACGCGTAGCCCTTTCCAGGCCATCTGCCATACGCTGCGGAGCAGGGTGCCGGTGGTCGAACATGGATTCCTCGGGGGATTGCCGCGGGCCGATGTCCCGGACGCCATCCTTCCGCAGGAAACGGAAAGATGGCCTCGATGCTTCGCAATGGGTGTTGGTCGTTGGTGTTGTTCGTGCTCGTCGGCTGCGGTTCGCAGCACCACGGTGCGAAGGTGCATGAGCGCCGCGCCGCCATCCGCGCCTCGCACGCGGAGAAGTACGGCTCGGGCGACGGCTTCCAGTCCACGTCCTGGGGCATGACGCGCGACCAGGTGCGGGCGATGTACCCCGGGACGGAGGAGACCTCCCGCGGGGACCTGGTCCTCACCACGAAGCTCGCGGAACACCCGGCCCAGGTGTTCTTCCTCTTCGCGGGCGGGCGCCTGGGCTCCGTCTTCGTGCGCTTCGCGACGCCGGCGAACGTCCGCGTCGACCACCAGGAGGTGGTGGCGCTGCTGACCGCCAAGTACGGCCGCGCTTCGAAGCGGGGCACGTCACGGCGCGTGCACAAGTACCGCGAGTCGCTCGACCTCGCATGGTTGCTCAACCAGAGCGCTCCTCTCGCGTCCACGAACTTCCCCGCCGCCACGGACTCTCGGGACGAGGAGTCCATGAGCGCCTCCGCGTCGACGGAGTCGGGAGCCCAGGTCGCCGAAGGTGCTCCGCCCGAGGGTGCTGTCACGCAGTCCGGTGGTGCCCAGGTCGCGGGGGCTCCGCCCGACGGTGCGCCCAATGAGTTCCCCGCACCCGCGCGGTCCGAAGCCCAGGTGTCCGAAGGACAGCCTCCGCTGGTCGAGGCGCGCCCGGATGGAGACTCGCTGGACGAGGACGGCTCGCGGGACACGGCGGTGGCCTCGGCGCCCGACGCGAGTGTCTCCGAGTCGAGTGTCTCCGAGTCGGAGGAGGAGGCCCCTCTGTTCGGCCCCATCTCCGAGCCCGAGGTGAACATCGCCCGTCGCGGCCTCGTGGTCGTCGCCAACTGGAAGGCGCCGGGGACGACCGTCCGCCTCGTGGGCTACCAGTTCCCCCGGGAGCGGCTGCTCACGCTCCACTACGAGAGCCCCGAGTACGCGTGGGAGATTCGCGACGGGCTGACGAGCCTCCTGAGGCAGCAGCGCCGCGCCCAGGCCCGGGACTTCTAGCCGTCCCCCGGTGCCCCTCGCTTGGACGGGAGGGGCACTCCAGGGCCTCCGCCTGGTCCGACTGTTCGTTCAGTAGGAACAGTGATGCCCATTTCCGGGCCATTATTTCGGCCGCGCGAAAGCACACTGTTCTCCCATGCCGGTGACGAACCGCCGGCCAGGAGGAACGACATGAACGCACAGACGCAGAAGGTGGCGCTCGTCACCGGCGCTGCTCGCGGCATCGGTGCCGCCATCGCGGAGCGGCTCGCCCAGGACGGCTTCGCCGTCATCGTGAACTACGCGGAGTCGGCCGGGCCCGCGGAGGCGCTCGTCCGGAAGATTGAGCAGGCGAGCGGCAAGGCGCTGGCCGCCAAGGCCGATGTCAGCAAGAGCGCGGAGGTGCGGCGCCTGTTCGACGCGGCCGAGACGGCCTTCGGCGGCGTGGATGTGCTCGTCAACAACGCCGGCATCATGAGCCTCGCCACGCTGGCGGACACCGACGACGCCACCTTCGAACGGCAAATCGCCGTCAACCTCCAGGGCACCTTCAACACCCTGCGCGAGGCCTCCCGCCGACTGCGTGACGGCGGCCGCATCATCAACCTCTCCTCCAGCGTGGTGGGCCTGCTCCAGCCGACCTACGGCGTGTATGCGGGCACCAAGGCCGCGGTGGAGGCGATGACGAGCGTGCTGGCCAAGGAGCTGCGCGGCAAGAACATCACCGTCAACGCCGTCGCCCCCGGCCCCACCGCCACGGACCTGTTCCTCAAGGGCAAACCCCAGGAAGTGGTGGACCGCATGGCGAAGCTCTCGCCCCTGGAGCGGCTGGGGCAGCCCGTCGACATCGCCGCCACCGTCGCCTTCCTCGCCAGTCCCGACGCGGGCTGGGTCAACGGTCAGGTGCTGCGCGCCAACGGCGGAATCATCTGAGCAAGCGATTGCGCGTCACGGCTTCACGGTGACGCATTCACATCCACGTACGCGCGGAGGGCCGGCACGGAGACGAGGCGGCCCTCCGGCATCACATAGGCCGTGAGTCGCCCGCCGTACACGCAGCCCGAGTCCAGGCCCACCGCATGCGGATGCCGCTGCACGCCGCGCATGGCGTCGTGGCCGAAGATGACCAGCTCCGGGCCCTTCCAGCAGCTCGCCCAGGGCACGCCGCCATCCACGCGCTTCGACGGCGTCCCGTCCGGGGCGATGCTGCGCAGGTTGAGCAGCTCGTCCGTGCGCTGCGCTTCCAAGGGGACACCGGGCACCAGTCCGCCATGCACCGCGAGGGCATTCAGGTCCGGGAAGCGGCGGTACAGCGGCTGCGCCTCCAGATATGTCCAGTCCTCGGGCGTCAGCGTCTCCAGCACCTGGCGATGCTCCTTGCCCAGCTTCTTGCCCTCGGGGGCCCGGCCCGCATGCCAGCGCAGCACGTGCGCGTCGTGGTTGCCCCTCACCGCGAGCAGCCCCTTCTCGCGAGCGCACCGCACCACGCCCGCCGAGTCCGGCCCCTTCGCCACCAGGTCGCCCACCAGCACCACGCGGTCGTCCGGCCGCCAGCCACATGCGGCCAGCAGCGCGTGCAACTCGTCCGCGCAGCCGTGGACGTCTCCGATGAAGAGCGTTCGCATCCCGCCTCTTCTTTAATTCGCTTCGACGCTCCGGGGAATCCTCTCGAAAGGGGCTCCCCTCTGCCCGCCTCCACCTCCAGGGAGGTGCGGGGCCCGCGCGTCAGTCCGCCTTCGAGCGCAGCAGGCGACTGAGATTCACGTCGAGCTGGCTGGAGATGAGGCGCAGCACGCTGTCGAGCTGGGAGCCGGTGAGGCGCAGTCGCTCGGTGAGCAGCCGCCGGGTCTCCTGGAGGAGCGAGTCCTGCGCGGACACCACCCAGCGCGCCGCGGTGGAGCGGTGCACGCCGTAGAGCGCGCCGAGCTGGTCGATGCTCAGCCCGTCCAGGTACTTCAGGCGCAGGAAGTTGCGCTGACGAGGCTCGAGGATGCCGAGCGCCGCGGAGAACGAGGTGCTGAACTCCGCGCGGTACGTGTTCTTGAGGTACAGCAGCTCCGGGTCGTCCCCCGGCGCCACGAGCATCGACAGGTCCCCGTCATCCGCCTGGGGATGTCCGCTGCGCTGGCGCTGCCAGTCGAGCGCGAGCCACAGCGCCGCGGCCCGCACCCACCCGCTGAGTGGACCCGTGCCCGGGTAGGCGGCCAACCGGGCGGGCGCGTCCTGGGTTCCCACGAGCATGCGCTGGCGCAGCAGCTGACGGACCTCGTCGAGCCCCGTGGGCGGCAGCTTCAGCCGCGCGACGGCCGCGTTCACCTCGGGGAGGAAGCTCGACTCGAAGGCGTTCAGCGCGGAGGGCAGTTGGTCCGCGGCGGCGCGGGCCAGGTACACGTCCGCGAGGTGGAGCTTCTCCACGTCCTCGGAGGGCGCCTGGGTGGGAAGCAGCCTCGCGAGATGGCCGACGAAGCGCACGCCGTCCAGCTCCACTCCGGGCCAGGCCGAGCGCCCGGTGGAGAGAGCGCGCGCCAGCCGCTCCTGAAGCAGGGGCAGCGACGGCTCCGGCGCGGAGGAGACGCCACGCGCCGCGATGAAGGCCTGGGCCAGGGAAACGTCCGGGGGGGACACGCCGTGGGACGATAGCACCCCCCTCGCGTAATCCGGATTCAACCATTTCCGAAGTGAACTCTTGTCTCCCTCGGTTCGCTGATGGAGGAGGGCTTTCGGGACGACAGGTGTGGCAAGGGGCGGGCCCGGGCGCCTGGTGCGCCTGCTCCGTCCACGGACGCCCGTGTCTCGTGGGCCGCGAAATCCATGGCCCGGCCATTGCTGGTATGGGGCGGGAGTCGACGTGTTGTCGGAGGTGAACGTGGAGTCCATTGGCGGCGGGCCCGGGGATGCGGCCCATACCTCGTGGTTGGAGCTGAGCGCGGGTGCGCTGCGGCACAACGTGGAGGTGTTCCGGGGGCTGGAGGGGCGGGACGGGACGTCGCCTCCGCTGGGCGTGGTGCTCAAGGGCAACGCCTACGGGCACGGGCTGGCGCAGGTGCTGCCGCTGGTCCACGGGCTGGTGGACATCCTCTACTTCATCGCGCCGCAGGATGCGCTGAAGGTGCGCGAGCACGAGCGGGCCCAGGGCCTGTCACCCCGGCAGGTGGTGGTGCTGGGCGCGGTGGCGCCGCACGAGGCGGTGGTGCTGGCGCGCGAGGGCGTGGAGGTGGTGGTGCCGGACCGTGGCTGGGAGGACGCGGTGCCGGTGCTGCGCGCGGCGAAGCTGGAGCGGCCCCTGCGGGTGCACGTCCACATCGACACGGGCCTGGGGCGCGAGGGCTTCACGCTGGAGCAGATTCCGCGTGAGACACAGTTCCTCGTCGACGCGCGGGACGTGCTGGAGGTGGTGGGCGCGCTGAGCCACTTCGCCAACACGGAGGACGTGACGGAGCAGGGCTACGCGCTCGCGCAGGTGGACGCGTTCGAGACGGGGCTGCGCCTCTTGGAGGGACAGCTGGGGCAGGGGCGCTTGCAGCGGCACATCGCCGCGAGCGCCGCGACGCTGGTGCTTCCCCGGGCGCGCTACGAGGCGCAGCGGGTGGGGATTTCGCTGTATGGGCTGTGGCCTTCGGCGGAGACGCGGCTGTCGGCGCGGCTGGTGCTGGGCGAGGTGCCGGTGCTCAAGCCGGTGCTGTCCTGGCGGTGCCGCAGCCAGGTGGTGAAGTGGCTGCCCGCGGACAGCTACGTGGGCTACGGCTGCACGTACCGGACGTCGGAGCCCACGCGCATCGCCGTGCTGCCGGTGGGCTACTACGACGGGTATCCGAGGCTGGCGTCGGGCAAGGCGCACGTGCTGGTGAACGGGCGGCGGTGCGCGGTGCTGGGGCGGGTGATGATGAACCACCTCATCGTCGACGTGACGCGCGCCACGCATGACGAGCGCCCGGTGACGGCCACGCTGATGGGACGCGACGGAGACGAGTCCGTCAGCGCCGAGGCGCTCGCCGGCTGGGCGCAGACGCTGCACTACGAGATTGTCGCGCGCCTGGGCACGCACCTGCGCCGCGTGGTGGTGGAGTAGGGGCTTCTCAGCGCTTCGCGTCCGTCGCGCTGGGGGGCTGCACCTTCCAGCGGCGGTGCAGCCACATCCACTGGTGCGGGTACTTGCGGATGCAGCGCTCCAGCGCCGCGGTGACGCGCGCGGTGTGCTCCGTAATCGGGTCCTCGCACTCGCCCGGCGCGGGCGGGAGGATGGGGCCTTCCACTTCCATCCGCAGGCGCGCGCCCAGCTTGCCGTTGCGCACGCCCATCACCACGAACACCGGCGCGCCCGTGCGCTGCGCGGTCACCGCCATGGCGGGCGTCGTGGACGCGAGCCTCCCGAAGAACGGCACGAACACCGCGGCCTTCGCCGGCAGCGCCTGGTCCAGCAGCATGAAGGGCGACTCGCCGCGCTCCACCGCTTCCGCGAGCTCCTGGATGGCGCCGCGCGGGTAGATGAGCCCCGCGGGAAGGCGCAACCGGTTCTCCGCGATGCGCGTGTTGAGCGCGCCCTTCAACGGACGCACCAGCGCATCAATCGGCACGCCCCGTCGCACCACCATGTCTCCCAGGAGCTCCCAGTTGCCGAAGTGCGCCGTCACTATCAGCGCGCCCTTGCCCGAGGCCACGCGCGCCTTCAGCGCCTCCCAGGCCTCCGTGCCCTCGATGCCCTGCTCGGCCCAGTCGGCCGGCAGCCGGTCTCCCGAGGGCAGCGACTCCAGCACCACGCGCGACATGTTGATGTACGCGCCGCGCGCGATGTCCCGCCGCTCCGCGTCGGTCTTCTCCGGCAGCGCGTGCGCCAGGTTGTCCAACACGACGCGGCGTCGGATGCCCAGCGTGTACGCGAGATTGCCCACGAAGCGAGCGATGGCGTCACGTGACGCGGGCGACAGCCACGTGATGAACGCGAAGACGAAGCGCGTCACGAACTTCACCACCGGGCCAGGCGGCGTGCCGATGATGCGGCGCAGATGCTCGGGGGGCAGCTTCGCGGCGTTCGCTTGCGGGACGGACTGGTCGGAAATGGGAGCGGGCGAGGACACGGCGGCACTCCACCCCGAAGTGAAGATTACGGCAAGAACACACTCATGCTCGGCGCTACCCTGGCTGCTCTTCATGGGCCACTATGCGCGCCATGCCCAACCTGCTCCGACCGGTGGTGATTGCCACCGTAGCCCTGCTCTCCGCGTGCGGTGCCCGGCAGAACCCTCCGGCCGCCGAGCCCGCAGCGACTCCTCCCGCTTCATCTTCCGCGGCGGCCCCGGCCGCTCCCACGCCGCCCACGCTGCGTCTGCCCAAGGACGTGCGTCCCAATGGCTACGCGGTGGAGCTGACGCTGGACCCGAAGACCTCCGCCTTCCAGGGCACGGCGGACATCGGGCTCGACGTGGCGAAGCCCACCTCCATCGTGTGGCTGCACGGAAAGAACCTCACCGTGAAGCACACCTCGCTGATGCAGGCGGGCAGCACCATCGAAGTGACGCCGCTGAAGAGCGAGAAGGGCGACTTCCTCGGCTTCTCGCTGGCGAAGCCGCTGGCCGTGGGCACCGCGAAGCTGCGCGTGGTGTACGAGGGCGCCGCCTCCGAGAAGGAGACGGATGGCGCCTTCCGCGTCAACGAGGGCGGTGACTGGTACATCTACACGCAGTTCGAGCCCATCGACGCGCGGCGCGTCTTCCCCTGCTTCGACGAGCCCGAGTTCAAGGTGCCCTGGCAGCTGACGTTCCACGTGCCCGCTGGCAACGTGGCCGTCACCAACACGCCGCAGCTCGCCGAGGAGGCCCGTCCGGACGGTGGCCGCACCTATCGCTTCGCACGCACCAAGCCGCTGCCCAGCTACCTCATCGCCTTCGGCGTGGGCCCGTTCGACTTCCTCGCCGCCGCCGACTCCGGTCAGAACAAGGTGAAGACGCGCATCATCACCCCGCGGGGCCGCGCCGCCGAAGGCGCCTATGCCGCGAAGGTGACGCCCGAAATCCTCGCCGCGCTGGAGGACTACTTCGGCATCCCCTACGCGTACGAGAAGCTGGACGTCATCGCGGTGCCGCTGCTCGGTGGCGCCATGGAGCACCCGGGTCTGGTGACGTTCAACTCGCGGACGATGCTGGCCAGGCCCGCGGAGGACTCGCTCAACCGGCAGCGCAGGTTCTCGGAGACGCAGGTGCACGAGCTGGGGCACCAGTGGTTCGGCAACCTCGTCACGCTGGCGTGGTGGGATGACTTGTGGCTCAACGAGTCCTTCGCGTCCTGGGTCACCCCGCGCATCGTCGAGACGTGGCAGCCGACGTGGGACGCGCCGGTGGAGCGCGTGCAGGACCGCAGCCGCTCGCTGGACTCCGACAGCCTCCTGTCCGCGCGCCGCATCCGTCAGCCCATCGACACGGCCAACGACATCCACAACGCCTTCGACGGCATCACCTATGGCAAGGGCTCCGCGGTCCTCTCCATGACGGAGGAGTGGCTGGGACGTGAGGTGTTCCGCAAGGGCATCCAGCGCTACATGCGCAAGCACGCGCACGGCAACGCCACGGCGAAGGACTTCCTGGACGCGCTGTCCGCCGAGGCGGGCCAGGACGTGACGGGCGTGCTGGGCACGTTCCTGGACCAGGGCGGCGCGCCGCTCGTCACCGCGACGCTGGAGTGTGGCGCGGGGCAGCCCAAGGTGGTCCTCACCCAGAAGCGCTACCCGCGCCTGGGCTCGCAGTCGACGGTGCCGCAGACATGGAAGGTGCCCGTGTGCGTGGAGTACGCGGCGGGCAACAAGGACGCACGCGCCTGCACGGTGCTGGAGAATGAGAGCGCCGAGGTGGCCTTGACGGAGGCGAAGACGTGCCCGGCCTGGGTGTTCCCCAACGCGGAGGGCGCGGGCTTCTTCCGCATGCAGTTGACGGGGGACGCGGCGACGAAGCTCCTGAAGACGGGCGTGGCGAAGCTGTCGCGCTCGGAGCGCGTGGCGCTGCTGGGCGACGTGAAGGCGCTGGCCCTGGCCGGAGCGCTGCCGGCCTCCGAGGCGCTGACGCTGGCGGCCCGCATGGCCCAGGACCCGGACCGGGTCATCGTCGAGACCTCCATGGACATGCTGGAGCTGTCGAGCGCGCGGCTGTTGCCGGAGGCGCGGCTGAAGGACAGGGAGCGCTTCCTGCGTGAGACGTACGGGCCCCGCGCCCGGGAGCTGGGCTTCGCCTCGCGCAAGGGCGAGAGCGAGGACACGCGCCTGCTTCGTCCGCGCGTGGTGCGGGTGGCGGGCCGCGACGGCGCGGACCCGAAGATTGTCGCGGAGGCCCGGACGCTCGCGGACAAGTGGCTTGCGAACAAGCAGGCCATTGAACCGGAGATGGTGGACGCGGTGCTCTCCGTCGCCGCGGCGCATGGTGACTCGGCCTTCCACCAGAAGCTCATCGCGGCGGTGCGCACGGAGAAGGACCGCGGCATCCGTCAGCGCCTGCTCGGGGCGCTGAGCAGCTTCACGGACCCGGAGCTGGTGAAGCAGGGCCTGCCGCTGGTGTTCGACAAGGCGTTGGACCCGCGCGAGTCGATGTGGATGGTCTTCGGCGCCACGCAGAACGTGCGCACGCAGGGCGTGGCGTTCGACTTCGTGAAGGAGAACTACGACCGGCTGGTGGGTGACTCGCCCGAGGCGCTCCTGCCGAAGGACGCGGCGGGCCGGCTGGCCTTCGTGGGCGGCGGCTTCTGCAGCCCGGAGCGGCGCAAGGAGGTGGAGGAGTTCTTCACGCCGCGCAACGCGAATGCGCCGGGCGGGCCTCGCATGCTGACGCAGCTCCTGGAGTCGATGGACCAGTGCGTCGCGCTGAAGGCGGCGCAGGCGGCCAGCATCGAGTCGTTCCTCACCGGCCGCGCCTCGCCGCGTCCGCCGCAGGCCCCGACGACGCGCTGACCGGTCCCTGAAGCCCGGACGTCCGGAAGCTCGAACGTCCGGAAGTGGGAGCCCGGGGCCGTGATGGCTCCGGGCCCGCCCGCGTGACTTGGGTGGCTACTTCTTGCTGCCGCGCGACATGAAGGCCATGAAGGCCTCCTGCGCTTCCTCGGAGCCCAGGCGCTCGATGAACTTCGCGCCCTCGCGCGCCAGCGTGGCGTGCGTCTCCTCGCGGCGCGGTCCGCGAATCAGCTCCTTCGTCACGCGCACGGCCTCTGCGGGACGGGAGGCCAGGGTGCGGGCGCGCTCGGCGGCCACCTCCTGGAGGCTCTCGGCGGGCACCACCTTGTTGATGATGCCGGCGCGCAGCGCGGTCGCCGCGTCGAACGGCTCTCCGAAGAGGAGCAGCTCGCTGGCCAGCGCGTAGCCGGCCATGCGCGGAATCAGCAGGCTGCTGGCGCCTTCCGCGCACAGGCCGAGCTGGACGAAGGGCATGTGGAAGCGCACGCGCTCGCTGGCCACGACGTAGTCACAGTGCAGCAGCATCGTCGTGCCGATGCCCACCGCGGGGCCGTCCACGGCCGCCAGCACCGGCTTGGGCGCGTCCACCAGCGCCTTGAGGAAGAGGAACACCGCGCTGTCCTCGCCCGCGGGCGGGTGCTCCATGAAGTCGCCGATGTCATTGCCCGCGGTGAAGACGTTGCCCGCGCCGGTGAGCAGCACCACGCGGACCTCGGCGTCCGTCGCCGCCTGCTTGAGCGCGGCGGTGGCCGCCTCGTACATCGCATGCGTGAAGGCGTTCTTCTTCTCGGGTCGGTTGAAGGTGAGGGTGAGGACCCCCGCTTCCCGCTTCGTCAGCAACGTGTCGGACATGGGCCAAGCCTAGACCGAGTCACCCCCGGACGAGGACTCAACTTGCATCCCCTCCGGGCCCTCGTGTGTCCACCCGCCCTACCTCGTCCACCCGCTCACGGCCGCAGCGCGCGGGCCACCAGCGGCGCGAGCGTCACCACCCGGTGCTCGAACGGCAGCCCCGAGGGAGGCTCCACGCTGTCGGTGCCGACGAGCAGCCGCACCGGCAGCGCCCCCAGCCGCTCCACCGCGGGCCCCACCAGCAGCGCGTGCGTCGTCACCACCGTCAGGTCCTCCGCGCAGCCCGCCGCGAGCAGCGTGTTGGCCGCCGCGACGAGGGTGCCGCCCGTGGACACCATGTCGTCCACCAGGATGGGCCGCTTGCCGCGCACCTCGCCCATGAGGCCGCTGGCGTGCACCTCGTCGCCGCTCAGCCGCACCTTGTGAATCACCGCCCACGGACGGCCCAACAGCCGCGCCAGCGCCTCCGCGCGCTTCACCGCGCCCAGGTCCGGCGCCACCACCACCGACGTGTCAGTCACCTGCGGTCGCAGCGCCTCCGCCAGCACCGGCAACGCCGTGAGGTGCTCCAGCGGCGCGCCGAAGCACCCCTCCAGCGCGGGGCTGTGCAGGTCCACCACCATCACCCGCGCGAAGCGGCCCTGGGACAGCATGTCCGCCACCAGCCGGCCACCCAGGGGCTCGCCCGGCCGCGCGCGCCGGTCCTGCCGCGCGTAGCCCAGGTACGGCACCACCGCCTCCAGCCGCGCGGCGCCTGCCCGCCAGCACGCGTCCGCCATCAGCAGCAGCTCCAGCAGGTGCTCTCCGGCTGGGGGTGTCAGGGACTGCAGCAGCACCACGGTGCGGCCGCGCACGGAGGCGGGGACCTCCAGGTGCATCTCTCCGTCGGGGAACCGCTCGAAGTGGCAATCGGTGGGCGCAATACCCAGGGCCTGGGCGAGCTCCCGTCCCAGGCGGGGACTGGCGGTGCCGATGAGGAGGATGGGGTCCATCTCCCAACCCTAGCGCGCCCGGTGGCCCGGGGGTGCGGCGCTCGCTGCCTCCCCCGCTGACATGCCTCCGGGAGAGCCGTTGCCCGCCCCTTCGCCGCCAGCGGGCCCGGCCGTGCTTTCCCTTGGGACAAGGAGAGTGACGATGCGCTTTCGCGACAGAGCAGACGCCGGGCGCCGGCTGGCGGCGGTGCTCCTGCCCTACCGGGGCTCGGAGGTCCGCGTGCTGGGGCTGGCCCGGGGAGGGTTGAGGGTGGCGTACGAGGTGGCCCGCGCGCTGGAAGTCCCGCTGGACGTCTGGGTGTCCAGGCGCCTGAGCATCCCAGGGCGGGTGCTGACGATGGGCGCGGTGTCCGAGGGCGGAGGCCAGTACCTCCTCTCGGATGCGCTGCGACTGGCGCCCCTGCCGAAAGGCGAGGTGGACTCGCTCATCCGTGAAGAGGCCAGCGTGGTGGACGAGCAGGTACGGCGGCTGCGCGGACATCCTCTTTCCGGGCTCGGCGGCCGCACCGTGGTGCTGGTGGATGACGGCGTGCTGACGGGCGCCTCCGCCGCCGCCGCGCTGAGGGCCCTGCGGCTGTTCCACCCGGCCCGGCTGGTGATGGGCACCCCGGTCGCCACGCCCGAGGGGCTGGCGGTGCTGCGGCCCGAGGCGGACACGGTGGCCTGCGTGGTGACCGAGCCGGGGATGCGCACGGTGGCCGAGGCCTATGACGACTTCCGCGCGTTCCCCGACGTGGAGCTGCGGAGCCTGGTCGAGCGCTCCCGTGAGCCGCCCTGGCGCTCGCAGGAGGTGGTGGAGTCCGCGGACTCGGGTGGGACCTGGATGTGAGGCCGTGAAGCCGTTTCGTTGTGACGACGTGCACCCGTGACACGAGGAGAGCGGCCCATGAGTCAGGACGACCCGAAGGACCTGGAGGTCCGCGAGGTGATGGTGCGCTCCGGACGCGCGGAGCTGGGCGGCAGCCTGGGCCTTCCTCCAGGCGCGCGCGGGCTGGTCATCTTCGCGCATGGCAGCGGAAGCAGTCGCTTCAGTCCGCGCAACCGCGCCGTCGCGCGCGGCCTGCGTGAAGCCGGCCTGGGCACGCTGCTGTTCGATTTGCTCGGCGCGGACGAGGAGGCGATGGACGCGGGCACCGGCGAGCTGCGCTTCGATATCCCATTCCTCGCGCGGCGGCTCATCGCGGTGACGCGGTGGGCGCAGGCCCAGCCGGAGCTGTCCGGGCTGGGGCTGGGCTACTTCGGCTCCAGCACGGGCGCGGCGGCGGCGCTGCTGGCGGCGGCGCTGCATCCAGAGTCGGTGCGGTCGGTGGTGTCCCGCGGCGGCAGACCGGACCTGGCCGGGCCCGCGCTGGCCCGGGTGCGAGCGCCCACGCTGCTGCTCGTGGGCAGCCTGGACGTGGACGTGCTGGAGCTGAACCAGGACGCGTTCGACGAGCTTTCCTCCGCCAAGTCCCTCATCGTCATCCCCGGGGCCACGCACCTGTTCGAGGAGCCCGGCACGCTGGAGGAGGTGGCGCGCCGCGCGGCGGACTGGTTCACCCGCCACCTGGAGGCGCCTCGACTGGAGGCCCGCGAATGAGCCCGGAGCCCGGGCCGACCGGACCGACGGTGCGCCGGAGCGCGGACGGACGGTGGACCACCGAATGCGAAGTGGAGGTCTGAAGCGGAGTATTGAGGCCCCGCATGGGCGCGCGGGCTGGTATAGGCATCGGCATGCGCTCGCGTGAACCCCGCTTTGTCTGGCTGGACCTGGAGATGACCGGGTTGGACCCCGAGTCCTGCGCCATCATCGAGATTGGCGTCATCATCACCGGGCCGGATTTGCGCCCGATTGCGGAGATTGAACGCGTCATCTGGCAGCCGGAGGAAGTGCTCCTGCGCATGGAGCCCGTGGTGCGGGAGATGCACACGCGCAACGGCCTGCTCGAGAAGGTGCGCGCCTCCAGCACGTCGCTGCGGGTGGCGGAGCGGGAGGTGACGGCGCTGGTGGCCGAGCACTGTCCGATGGGCGAGGGCGTGCTGGCGGGCAACTCCATCCACACCGACCGCCGCTTCCTGTTCCAGTACATGCCGCTGCTGGAGCGCTACCTGCACTACCGCATGGTGGACGTGACGAGCCTCAAGGTCCTCACGCGCGCCTGGTACCCGAACCTGGTGGAGCCGCGAAAGCCGCCCAGCGGGCACACCGCGCTCGCGGACCTGCGCTCCAGCATCAACGAGCTGCAGTACTACCGCGACACCCTGTTCCGCGCGACGCCGGGCTGAGTCTCCAGCCCGACGGCGTGGCTTTCAGCCCGCTGTCCCAGTGCTGCTCGGCGTGGGCCCGTTGGGGCCCCCGAGCAGCTCGGAGATGGTCTCCAGCAGCAGGTCGAGTTCGAAGGGCTTGGCCAGGAAGCGCGCGCTGGAGCGGCGCTCCTCCTCGGAGATGCGGCCCGCGCTCATCACGACGACGGGGATGGTGCGCAGCGCCGGGTCATCGCGCATGCGGCGCAGCATCTCCCGGCCGTCCATCACCGGCATCATCAAGTCCAACAGCACCAGGTCGGGACGCACCTCCGCCATCCGTTGCAGGCCCTCCGAGCCGTTGAAGGCCGTGAGGATGCCGTAGCCCTCCACGGAGAGGATGTCCTGGAGTGCCTCGACGATGGCCAGCTCGTCATCGACGATGAGCAGCCGCTTCATCGACTCACGCCCTCTCTTCGTCCACGGTCACCACCCGGGGTCTTGCTCAGCCGGGCCATTCCGGCTGCCGCCATCCCAGGGCGGGACGGTAGGACACGGGCCGGCGCAAGCCACGGAATTGAGCGCGGTGTGTTCGGAATGTTGCGGACCAGGAGTCTCACCGCAGTCGGGCTCTCAGCAGGTGTTTCTGGACCTTGCCCAGCGCGTTGCGAGGCAGCGAGTCCATGAAGACGACGCGACGGGGTTTCTTGAAGCTGGCGAGCCTGTCCTTACACCAATCCACCAGGGCCTGCGCATCCGGGGCGTGCATGCCGGGTGGGGGTACCACGACGGCCACCACCTGCTCGCCATAGTCCGCGTCCGGAAGGCCCAGCACGGCGACCTCGGCCACGCCCGGGTGCGTGGCGAGCACCTCCTCCACCTCGCGCGGGTACACGTTGAAGCCGCCGCTGATGATGAGCTCGCGCGCCCGCCCGGTGATGCGCAGGTAGCCGTCCGCGTCCAGCTCGCCCAAATCTCCGGTGCGGAACCAACCCTCCGAGTCGAAGGACTCCGACGTGGCATCGGGCCTTCGCCAGTAGCCCGCGAAGACGTGGGGGCCGCGGACCTCGATTTCCCCCATCTCGCCCTGGGGCAGGTGGCGGCGCGTGCGCACGTCGACGACGCGCGCCTCCTGGCCCGGGAAGGGGAAGCCCACCGTGCCCGGACGGCGCTCGCCGTCATACGGGTTGGTGGTGTTCATGATGGTCTCCGTCATCCCGTAGCGCTCGAGGATGCGCGTGCCGAAGTCCTTCTCGATGTCGTGGAAGAGCTGGGGACTCAAGGGCGCGGAGCCGGAGACCCACAGGCGCAGCTCGCGGGGCTTCACGCCCGTGCGCCGCGACTCCTCCAGCAGTCTGCCGTACATGGTAGGCACCCCGAAGAACATCGTCAGCGAGGCGTCATCGCGCAACGTCGCCAGCGCGTCCGTGGCCACGAAGCGTCGGTGCAGCTCCAGGCTCGAGCCGGTGTACAGCGTGCCGTGCAGGCCCACCATGAGGCCGTGCGTGTGGAACAACGGCAGGGCGAGCAGCAGCCGGTCCGCCGCCGTCCAGCGCCACGCCTCGGTGACGGCCTTCACGTTGGCCAGCAGGTTGCGGTGCAGCAGCATGGCGCCCTTGGAGCGGCCCGTCGTCCCGGACGTGTAGCCCAGCACCGCCAGGTCCTCCGGACGCGGCAGCGCGAGCGCCACCGGTGACGTCGCGCCCTCCTCCAGCAGCGCGTCGAAGTCGATGACCTCCAACGAGGCCGGCGGCGTGACGGTGGTCGGCTCCACGGTGACGAGCCATTGCAGCGACGGGAGCTGGTCCTTGAGCGGAATCAGCTCCGCCACCCCCGACGCGCCGGTGACGCAGGTGTGGACCTCCGCGTCCGCGAGGATGTGGGCCAGCTCCACCTGGCGATACGCCGTGTTGACGAGCACCACGACGCAGCCCGCGTGCTGCACACCCAGGTAGGCGACGATGAACTGCGGGCTGTTCTCCAGGAAGAGCGCCACGCGCTCGCCCGGCTGCAGGCCGCGCTGACGCATGCCCTTCGCGAAGGCCGCGATGTGCTCGGCCAGCTCGCCGTAGGAAGTCGATTCACGCTCGAACGTGAGGAACGGCCGCCCCGGCGCGCCGTGGGCGTGGTCCAGGAAGGTTTCGAGGAGGGACGAAGACATGAGCCGCGCAGACTACTTCCCTCACTTCCAAACTGGACAAGCTGTGAGTCAATTTTGACGGCAAAGAGTGGCTTTAACTGCATAGTCTGACTAACTCGTTGAGTTGGCCTGAGGACGCGAGACAGGGAGTGGGTCCTCGGAAGGCTCGACGCGCACGGGAGGTGTCACTTGCGTGAAGGACTGTGTGGTGGACGTTGGACGTTGGGGCCGGCATTGGCCGTGGTGCTGCTGGTGGCGGGGCTGTTGTCGCCAGCGCTCGCGGAGGCGAACCTGCCGTATCCGACGCGCACCGCGTATCGCCTGAAGGGTGTGCAGCCGGACTTCTGGCCCAGCTACGACGAGCTCGCGGGAAACAACACCGGCGGCGTGGCGATGAACCTGGTGTGGGCCTCGTGGGAGCCGTCGGTGCAGGCGCCGCCGTGTACCGGAGGGCGCGTGGAGTATGCGGGGCACTGCTTCGCGGTGGATGCGAGCGTGGACGCGGCCATCCGCGAGTGGACGGCGCGCGGCGTGGTGGTGACGGCGGTGGTGTACGGCGTGCCCGCGTGGGCGCGCGCGGGGCGCACGTGCACACCGGCGGCGGCGGGCTTCGACATCTTCTGCGCGCCCAACAACGCCGCGGACTACGGCCGCTTCGTGGGCCTGCTCGCGCAGCGCTACAACGGGCTCAACGGCCATGGCCGCGTCGCCGACTTCGTCATCCACAACGAGGTCAACTCCAACGACTGGTTCGACATCGGCTGTGGCCAGGGCGCGGGCGCGTGCAACACGGCGGCGTGGCTGGACACGTACGCGGCCAGCTACAACGCGGCCTATGACCAGGTGATGACGTGGCAGTCGGCGGCGAAGGTGCTCATCTCGCTGACGCACCACTTCGGCGTGGAGCTGGACGCGCCCGGCGCGAGCAGTCCGACGTTGTCCGCCACGACCTTCTTGAACGGCTTCGCGGCGCGCGTGGGCTCGCGGGCGTGGCGCGTGGCGTACCATCCCTATGCGCCGGACTTGTTCCGTCCCCAGTTCTCCGCGGATGACTATCCGCGCGTGACGTACGGCAACCTGGGCGTGCTGGCGGGCTGGCTGCGCAAGACGTTCCCCACCCGGCCGCACGCGTGGGAAATCCAGCTCACGGAGAGCGGCATCCACTCCGGCACGCCGCAGTCGTCGGAGGCCGCGCAGCAGACGGCCGTGTGCGACTCGTTCCGCAACGTGCTGGGGACGCCCGGCATCGAGAGCTACATCTACCACCGCATGCACGACAACGCGGCGGAGGGCGGACTGGCGCTCGGGCTGCGCCGGGTCGATGGAAGCGCGAAGCCGTCATGGAGCACGTGGGCGCTGGCCAACCGCGATGACTTGAATCCGCCCCAGCTCTCCTGCGGCTTCGAGGAGCTGCCGTACACGCGGCTGCGCCGGGGCTACCACGCCACGCGAGGCCACTGGGCGTCGTCGCGGCTGTTGCCTCCGGGCTTCCGGCAGGAGTCCTCGTGGCGGCTGTGGCGTGACGCCGTGCCGGGCACGCGGATGCTGTACGAGTGCCGCGTGGGCAACCACAACCTGCTCAGCCCGGACGTGGGCTGTGAGGGCCTCCTGCCCCTGGGGCCGGTGGGCTACATCCACACGACGCAGGTGGCGGGCACGGTGCCGCTGTACCGGTGCAACCTGGGCCAGGGGAAGGACCACTTCGTCTCCCCCGCGTCGAACTGCGAGGGCCAGGTGACAGAGCAGCTGTTGGGCTACGCGTTCCCCTGACGGTGAACCCGGTCCGGGTGCCTGGAGGCCGGGCGGGTTGATCCGCTCGGCCGGAGCGTTGTCCGCTTCTGGGACATCACTTCGCGGAACCGGGCACACCCAGGGGAGGGGGTAGGGGTGTTCCGAGCAATTCCCTGGGGTTGGGTCGCGTGAAACGGTTGGCACGCGGCTCGCTCTAGGGGTGGCCCGTGGACATTCCCAAAGCAAAAAAGCCTCGCCGCAAGCCCTGGTTGCTCGCCATTGGTGGTGCGTTCGCGCTCATCCTCGTCACCGTGGGTCTGGGTCGGCTGCGGCCGGCGGCGCCTTCGGTGGACCGGGCCTCGGTGTGGCTGGACACGGTGAAGCGCGGCCCCATGGTGCGCCAGGTGAAGGGCGCGGGCACGCTGGTTCCCGAGTACATCCGCTGGCTGACGGCGGACACGGCGGGCCGGGTGGAGCGCATCCACGTGCGGCCGGGCGCGACGGTGAAGGCGGACACGCTCCTGATGGAGCTGGCCAACCCGGACGTGCAGCTCCAGATGCTGGAGGCGGAGCGGCAGCTCGCCAGCGCCGAGGCGGAGTACATCCAGATGCGGATGACGCTGGAGACGCAGCGGCTGGCGCAGGAGGCCGCAGTCGCCACCCTCGTCGCCGAGTCCTCCAACGCCGAGCGCCGCGCCACCGCCGACGCCTCCCTCGTCGAGAAGGACCTCATCCCCGCGCTCGATGCGCGGCAGGCGGGCGAGCGGGCGGGCGAGATGACGCGCCGGCTGGAGCTGGAGCGCAAGAAGCTGTCCGTCGTCGCCGCCAGCATGAAGGACCAGCTCGTCGCTTTGCAGGGACAGGTGGAACGTTTGAAAGCGGTGGCCCGCTTCCGTCGTACCCAGGTGGAGTCCATGAAGGTGCTCGCCGGGGAGGATGGAGTGCTGCAGGAGCTTCCGCTGGAGCTGGGTCAGTGGGTGACGCCGGGCGTGCTGCTGGCGAAGGTCGTCAAGCCGGAGCGGCTCAAGGCGGAGCTGCGCATCGCCGAGACGCAGGCGCGCGACATCGTCCAGGGCCAGAAGGCGCTGGTGGACACGCGCAACGGGGTGGTGGAGGGCACGGTGGCGCGCGTGGCGCCGGCGGCGAGCCAGGGCACGGTGCGGGTGGAGGTGTCGCTCCCCGACGAGCTGCCCAAGGGCGCGCGGCCCGACCTCACGGTGGAGGGCACCGTGGAGCTCGAGCGGTTGGGCAACGTGCTGTCGGTGGGGCGCCCGGCCGGTGCGCAGCCCAACGGGACGATGTCGCTCTTCCGGTTGATGCCGGGCAGTGACGAGGCGGTCCGGGTGCCGGTGCAGTTGGGCCGGGGCTCGGTGAATGCCGTGGAGGTGCTGCAGGGCCTCGCGGAAGGTGACCAGGTGGTGCTGTCGGACATGGCCGCGTGGGATGCGGTCGAGCGGGTGAGGCTGCGATGATGACGACGAACAACAATGCGGAGACGCCTGCTTCCGAGGACGCGGCGGTGTTGGCGGGTGCGGCCAAGGTGGAGACGGGCAAGTCCCTCATCACGCTGGAAGGATTGACGAAGGTCTTCGAGACGGAGGAGGTGGAGACGCACGCGCTCTCCAACATCCACCTCAACATCCGCCAGGGTGAGTGGGTGGCGATTGTCGGTCCCTCGGGCTCCGGCAAGTCCACGCTGCTCGCCGTGCTGGGGTTGCTCGACACGACGACGCGGGGCACGTACCTGCTCGACGGCAAGAGCGTGCTGGACTTGTCCGCGTCGGACCGGGCGCTGGTGCGCAACCGGCACATCGGCTTCATCTTCCAGAGCTTCAACCTCATCGGCGATTTGACGGTGTTCGAGAACGTGGAGCTTCCCCTGACGTACCGGGGCATGCCCGCCGCCGAGCGCAAGCAGCGGGTCGAGAAGGCGCTGGACAAGGTGGGCATGGCGCACCGCGCGCGGCACATGCCGGGGCAGCTCTCCGGCGGTCAGCAGCAGCGTGTCGCCGTGGCGCGCGCCGTGGCCGGAGACCCGCTCATCCTCCTGGCGGACGAGCCCACCGGTAACCTGGATTCGAAGAACGGCGAGGCGGTGATGCAGTTGCTGTCCGAGCTGCACAAGGCCGGGGCCACCATCTGCATGGTGACGCACGACCCGGCGCACGCGCGAGTCGCCACGCGCACGGTGAGCCTCTTCGACGGTCGCGTCGTCCAGGACGAGCAGCGCCGCTAACCCTTCTCCTCTCGCGGGCCTCGCCCGGGTCGCTCCTGGCGGGGCGGCCCTCGGGAGGCGTGCGTCCTGAATCACCGGAGTCGTCGTGGAAACCTTCCTCCAGAATGTCCGCTACGCGGTGCGCTCGTTGCGCAAGAGCCCGGGCTTCACGCTGATGGCGGTGCTGGCGCTGGCGTTGGGCATCGGCGCGAACAGCGCGGTCTTCAGCGTGGTGAATGGCGTGCTGCTCAAGCCGCCGCCCTTCGCCCAGCCGGAGCGGTTGGTCCACCTCTGGGGCAACTACGCCAAGGCGAACATCAAGGACATCGTCGTGTCGGTGCCCGAGTACCGGGACTACCTCACGATGCCCAGGGCCTTCAGCTCGCTGGCGGCCTTCGATGCGAGCAACGTCACGCTCACCGGGGGCGACGCGCCGGAGCGGCTCCAGATGACGCTCTCCACGGCCTCTCTGTTCCCCACGCTGGGCGTGGCGCCGGTGCTGGGCCGCGGCTTCACCGAGGAGGAGGAGACGCTGGGGCGCGACAAGGTGCTCGTGTTGACGCACAAGACGTGGCGCACGCGCTTCGCGCAGGACCCGGGCGTGCTGGGCCGTGAGCTGCGGCTCGACGGGGACACGTACACGGTGGTGGGCGTGCTGCCGCCCGGCGTCGAGTACCCGGCGGACACGGACCTGTACGCGCCCCTGGCGCCCACGCAGGAGCGGGCGTCGGCGGTCTCTCGCGGCTACCGCTTCCTCAGCGTGGTGGGGCGGCTGAAGCCAGGCCTGACGCTGGAGGCGGCGCAGGCGGACATGGACCGGCTGGGGCGGGAGATGGAGACCCTGTACGAGGAGTATTACAAGGGCTACGGCTGGACCATCTCCGTGAAGTCGCTGGAGGACGAGGTGGTGGGCCGGGTGCGCGGGACGCTGTGGCTCCTCCTGGGCGCGGTGGGCTTCGTGTTGCTGGTGGCGTGCAGCAGCGTGGCGAACCTGCTCCTGGCCCGGGCGACGGCGCGTCAGCGTGAGGTGTCCATCCGCGCGGCGCTGGGCGCGGGGCGGGGACAACTGGTGGCGCAGTTCCTCGCCGAGAGCCTGGTGCTGGCGGCAGCGGGCGGTGGGCTGGGGTTGCTCCTGGCCATCTGGGGCACGGACGCGCTGGTGGCGATGGTGGGAGACGGGCTGCCTCGCGCGGCGGCGGTGGGACTGGACGTCTCCTCGGTGCTCTTCACCGCGGGACTCTCCGTGCTCACGGGCATCGGCTTCGGGCTCGTGCCGGCGCTCCAGGCGAGCCGCGTGGACCTGAGCTCGACGATGCGCGAGGGCTCTCGCGGGACGGAGGGTGGCAAGGCGGGCCGGCTGCGCGCGGGGTTGGTGGTGGGGCAGGTGGCGTTCGCGCTGGTGCTGCTGGTGGGCGCGGGTCTCTTCCTCCGGAGCTTCCAGGCGCTGACCCATGTGGAGGCGGGCTTCGTGCCGGAGGGAGTGCTCACCGGCCGGCTCGCGTTGCCGGCCACGAGCTACGCGAAGCCGGAGGACCAGCGGGCCTTCCAGCAGGAGCTGCTCCGCCGCGTCCAGGCGCTGCCCGGCGTGGAGTCCGCGGGAGTGACGAACCTGTTGCCGCTGGGCGGCAAGACGAACATCAGCTTCGACGTGGAGGGGCGGACGCGGGCGGCGGGGGAGATGTGGCCCGCGGTGGAGTCGCGCTTCGCCAGTGCTGACTACCTGCGCACGCTCAAGGTGCGGCTGCGCGACGGGCGCATGCTCCAGGAGACGGACGGACCGGACGCGGCGTGGGCGGTGGTCATCAATCAGACGTTCGCGGACCTCTACTGGCCGAAGGGGGACGCGCTGGGCCAGCGAGTGAAGCTGCATCAGTCCGACGCCCAGTGGACCACGGTGGTGGGCATCGTCGACGACCTGCGCGAGTGGGGCCTGGACACGCCCGCGCGCCCGACGGCGTACTACTCGGCGCTGCAGGTGCCCCTCACCCACATCTACCTGGCGGTGCGCGTGAAGGCGGGCGAGCCGGAGTCCCTGCGCACGGCGATTGAGTCCGAGGTGCGCGCGCTCGACGGCAACCTGCCCCTGTTCAAGGTGACGTCCATGGTGCGGTTGGTGGACGAGTCCATCGTCTCGCGCAGGCTGACGGCGCTGTTGATGGGCCTGTTCGCGGGCACGGCGCTGCTCCTGGCGGCGCTCGGAATCTCGGGCGTCATTGGCTACTCGGTGGCGCAGCGCACGCGGGAGATGGGCATCCGGATGGCGCTGGGCGCGGCGAAGTCGGACGTGCTGGTGCTGGTGCTGCGCCAGGGCGTGAAGCTGGCGGCGTTGGGCGTGGGTCTGGGCCTGGTGTTGTCGCTGGTGCTGGCGCGGCTCCTGAGCACGATGTTGTACGGCGTGACGGCGTATGACCCGTGGACCTTCGCGGGAGTGGCGGCGCTGTTGAGCGCGGTGGCCCTGGGGGCGACGTGGCTGCCGGCGCACCGCGCGACGCGGGTGGACCCCATCATCGCCTTGAAGGCCGAGTAGGAGCGCGCGTCGATGGAGACCTTCCTTCAGGACCTGCGGTACGCGCTGCGCACGCTGGGCAAGAGCCCCGGCTTCACGCTGGTGGCGGTGCTGGCGCTCGCGCTGGGTATCGGCGCGAACAGCGCGGTCTTCAGCGTGGTGAACGGCGTGCTGTTGAGGCCACCGCCCTTCGCCGAGCCGGACCGCCTGGTCCATGTGTGGGGCAACTACCTCATGGCGGATGCGAAGGACATCCCGGTGTCCGTGCCCGAGTACCTGGACTACCGCGAGATGCCGAAGGTCTTCGCATCGGTGGGGGCCTACGTCGAGGACGACGTCACGCTCACCGGGGGCGATGTGCCGGAGCGGCTCCACATGACGCTCTCCACGGCCTCGCTCTTCTCCACGCTGGGCGTGTCGCCGGTGCTCGGTCGCGCCTTCACCCAGGACGAGGAGACGCCGGGCCAGGAGCGGGTGGTGGTGCTGACGGACAAGACGTGGCGCACGCGCTACGCGCGGGACCCGAAGGTGTTGGGCCGCGAGCTTCGGCTCGACGGCCACGCGTACACGGTGGTGGGCGTGCTGCCGCCCGGCGTGGAGTACCCGGTGGGCACGGATGTGTACGTGCCCTTTCCTCCGAACGCGGAGCAGTCCTCGCAGGCGGCGCGCGCCAATCACTTCCTTGGCGTGGTGGCGCGGCTGAAGCCAGGCATCTCGCTGGAGACGGCGCGCGCGGACCTGGCGCGGGTGGCTCGGGAGATGGAGGCCTTGCACGCGAAGGACTACCAGGGCGGAGGCTGGGCCATCACCGTGAAGTCGCTGGAGGACGAGGTGGTGGGCAACGTGCGCGGCACGCTGTGGCTCCTGCTGGGCGCGGTGGGCTTCGTGCTCTTGGTGGCGTGTGGCAGCGTGGCGAATCTCCTGTTGGCCCGAGCGGCGGCCCGAGAGCGCGAGGTGTCCATCCGCGCGGCGCTGGGCGCGGGCCGTGGACGGTTGGTGGCGCAGTTCCTCACGGAGAGCCTGCTGCTGTCCCTGGCGGGCGGCGCGCTCGGGCTGCTGCTGGCGATGTGGGGCATGGACGTGTTGCTGGCGTTGGTGGGTGAGAGCCTGCCGCGCGCGGCGGACGTCAGCCTGGATGCGCGCTCGCTGGTGTTCACCGGTGGGGTGAGCCTGCTGTCGGGACTGCTCTTCGGACTGGTGCCCGCGCTCCAGGCGAGCCGCGCGGACCTGAACGCGACGATGCGCGAGGGCTCGCGAGGCACGGCGGGGAGAAGCTCGGGACGGCTTCGCTCGGGGCTGGTGGTGGGCCAGGTGGCCTTCGCGCTGGTGTTGCTCGTGGGCGCGGGCCTCTTCGGCAAGAGCTTCCTGGCGCTGAGCGACGTGGAGGCGGGCTTCACGCCGGAAGGAGTGCTCACCGCGAGCATCGCCCTGCCTCGGGAGACCTACTCGGAGTCACGCCGGAGCGAGACCTTCACGCGCGAGCTGCTGGGCCGCATCCACGCGCTGCCCGGCGTGGAGTCCGCGGGAGTGACGAACAAGCTGCCCCTGGGCGGCCGGACGGACATCGGCTTCGACATCGAGGGACGCACGCGGGCGCCGGACACGGTGTGGCCCGCCGTGGAGACCCGCTTCGTCAGCGAGGACTACCTGCGCACGTTGCGAGTGCGGCTGCGAGATGGGCGCATGTTGCAGGCGACGGACAGCTCCGAGGCGCCGTGGGCGGTGGTCATCAACAAGACCTTCGCGGACCTCTACTGGCCGCGAGGAGGGGCGCTGGGGCAACGCCTGAAATTGCGGCGGACAAACTCCCAGTGGACCACGGTGGTGGGCGTCGTGGATGACGTGCGCGAGTGGGGCCTGGACAAGCCCGCGCGCCCGACGGCGTACTATTCGGCGGCGCAGGTGTCCCTCAACAACATCAACCTGGTGGTGCGCGCGAAGGACATCCACGCGGAGTCGCTTCGCACGGCGCTCGAGTCCGAGGTGCGCGCGCTCGACGGCAACCTCCCGCTGTTCAACGTGACGCCGATGATGAAGCTGGTGGATGACTCCATCAGCTCGCGGCGACTGTCGGCGCTGTTGATGGGGCTGTTCGCGGGCACCGCGCTGCTGTTGGCGGCCTTGGGGATTTCCGGCGTCATCGGCTACGCGGTGGCGCAGCGCACGCGGGAGATGGGCATCCGGATGGCGCTGGGCGCGACGCGGCGGAATGTGCTGGCGCTGGTCCTGGGCCAGGGCGTGCGGCTGGCGGGGCTGGGCGTGGTGGTGGGCCTGCTGCTCTCGCTGGGGCTGGCGCGGCTGTTGAGCACCCTGCTGTTCGGCGTGACGGTGTACGACCCCTGGACCTTCGTGGGAGTGGCGACGTTGTTGGGCGGCGTGGCCCTGGGAGCCGCATGGCTGCCGGCGCACCGCGCGACGCGGGTAGACCCCATCATCGCCTTGAAGGCGGAGTAGGAGCGCGCGTCGATGGAGACCTTCCTTCAGGACCTGCGGTACGCGCTGCGCACGTTGGGCAAGAGCCCTGGCTTCACGCTGGTGGCGGTGCTTGCGCTGGCACTGGGCATCGGCGCGAACAGCGCGGTCTTCAGCGTGGTGAATGGCGTCCTCTTGAGGCCGCCGCCCTTCGCCGAGCCGGACCGGCTGATGGACGTGTCGAACGACTTCGGCCGGGCGGGGCGCAAGGGACTGTCGTCCTCGGTGGTGGAGTACCGGGAGTACGCGGAGCTGCCGAGCGTCTTCTCCTCGGTCGCCGCCTTCGCCGATGACGACGTGACGTTGACGGGCGTGGACACACCGCAGCACCTGCGCGTGGTGGAGGCCACCGCGACCTTCTTCCCGACGCTGGGCGTGCGGCCCGCGCTGGGGCGCGACTTCACGCGGGACGAGGAGACGGCTGGCAACGACAGGGTGGTGATGCTCACGCACCAGACGTGGCGCACCCACTTCTCGCAAGACCCGGGCGTGCTGGGGCGCACGCTCCAGCTTGACGGCGAGCCGTACACGGTGGTGGGCGTGCTGCCTCGCGGCGTGACGTACCCGGCGGGTACGGACCTCTACAAGCCCTTCGCGCCCTCGGCGGACCTGGCCTCCGAGGACAAGCGCGACACGCGCTTCCTGGAGGTCATCGCGCGGCTGAAGCCCGGCGTGACGATGGAGACCGCGGCGACGGATTTGGCCCGTGTGTCCCAGGCGCTGGCGCGGACGCATCCAAAGTACGCACAGGGCAAGCGCACCATCGGCCTGAAGTCGCTGGAGGACGAGGTGGTGGGCGACGTGCGCGGCACGCTGTGGCTCCTCCTGGGCGCGGTGGGTTTCGTGCTGCTGGTGGCGTGTGGCAGCGTGGCCAACCTCCTGCTGGCGCGCGCGGCGGCCCGTGAGCGCGAGGTGTCCATCCGCGCGGCGCTGGGCGCGGGCCGTGGACGGTTGGTGGCGCAGTTCCTCACCGAGAGCCTGTTGCTGTCCCTGGTGGGCGGCGCGCTCGGGCTGCTGCTGGCGATGTGGGGCACGGACGTGTTGCTGGCGCTGGTGGGAGAGAGCCTGCCGCGCGCGGCGGACGTCAGCCTGGACACGCGCTCGTTACTGTTCACCGGTGGGGTGAGTCTGTTGTCGGGGTTGCTCTTCGGGCTGGTGCCAGCGCTCCAGGCGAGCCGCGCGGACCTGAACGCGGCCATGCGCGGGAATTCTCGAGGCACGGCGGGGGGACGCTCGGGACGGCTTCGCTCGGGGCTGGTGGTGGGGCAGGTGGCCTTCGCGCTGGTGCTGCTGGTGGGCGCGGGCCTCTTCGGCAGGAGCCTGTTGGTGCTGCTGTCGGTGGACCCGGGCTTCAAGCCGGAGGGTGTGCTCACCGCGCAGCTCTCGCTGCCGGGCACGAGCTACGACACGCCCGAGCGCCAGGGCACCTTCCAGCGCGAGCTGCTGGGGCGGCTCCAGGCGTTGCCCGGCGTGGAGTCCGTGGGCTTCACGAATCTCCTACCCCTGGGGCGCTCGATGACGTTCGGCTTCGCCATCGACGGCCGCACGAAGGGGCCCGACGAGGTGTGGCCCGCGGTGCAACTGCGCACCGTCAGCCCCGACTACCCGCGCACGCTGGGCCTGAAGCTGCGCGAGGGACGCCTGCTGGAGGAGACGGACGGTCCGGGCGCGGCGTGGGCGGTGCTCATCAACAAGACCTTCGCGGACGGGTACTGGCCCCAGGGCAACGCGCTGGGGCAGCGACTGCGACTGAACCGTCCCGATGCGCAGTGGGCCACGGTGGTGGGCATCGTCGAGGACGCGCGAGAGTGGTCCTTGGACAAGCCGATGGTGCCCATGGCGTATTACTCGCTCGCGCAGCTCGGTGGCGCGAACCTGGCGCTCGCCATCCGCTCCAAGGCGGGCAACCCGGAGTCGCTGCGCGGCGGTGTCGAGGCGGCGCTGCGCGAGGTGGACCGGAACGTTCCGCTGTTCGGTGTCGCGCCGCTGACGCGACTGGTGGACGAGTCCATCGGCTCGCGACGGCTGGCCGCGTTGCTGATGGGCCTGTTCGGGGGCACGGCGCTGCTCCTGGCGTCGCTCGGGCTGGCGGGCGTCATCGGCTACTCGGTGGCGCAGCGCACGCGGGAGATGGGCATCCGCATGGCGCTGGGCGCGGCGAAGTCGGACGTGCTGGTGCTGGTGCTGCGCCAGGGCGTGAAGCTGGCGGGGCTGGGCGTGCTGCTGGGCCTGGGGCTGTCGCTGGGACTCGCGCACCTGTTGCGGACGCTGCTGTACGGCGTGACGGCGTATGACCCGTGGACCTTCGCGGGAGTGGCGGCGCTGCTGAGCGCGGTGGCGTTGCTGGCGACGTGGCTGCCGGCGCGACGTGCGACGCGCGTGGACCCCATCATCGCCCTCCGGGCGGACTAGGCACGGGATGGAAACGCTCCTTCGAGACCTTCGCTTCACCCTGCGCTCGCTGCGCGCGAGCCCGGGCTTCACGCTGGTGGCGGTGCTGGCGCTCGCGCTGGGCATCGGCGCCAACAGCGCGGTGTTCAGCGTGGTGAACGGCGTGCTGCTCACGCCGCCCCCGCTCGCGGAGCCCGAGCGCCTGGTCACCCTGTCCAATGACATCCAGGCGGCGGACCTGGAGGGCATCTCCATCTCCACGCCCGAGTACCGGGACTTCAGCACCCTGCCGAGCGTCTTCAGCTCGGTGGCGGCGTACACCTGGCGGGACATGACGCTGACGGGTGGCGGCGCCGCGCAGCGCTTCGGCGTGGTGCATGGCACCGCCACGTTGTTCACCACGCTCGGCGTGACGCCGATGCTGGGGCGAGGCTTCACCGAGGCGGAGGCCTCACCCGGTGGGGACCCGGTGGTGGTGCTGACGCACAAGGTGTGGCGCGCGAACTTCGCGGAGGACCCGGGGGTGCTGGGCAAGACGATGCAGCTCGACGGCAAGCCCTACACGGTGGTGGGCGTGCTGCCCCGAGGCGTGGCGCATCCAGAGAGCACTGACCTCTACGTGCCCTTCACTCCGCCGCCGGAGCATGCCTCGCAGCGCACCATGCGCTACCTGTTCTCTCTGGCGCGGATGAAGCCGGGTGTGACGCTGGAGCAGGCGCGCGCGGACATGGCGCGAGTCGCCCGCGACATGCAGGCGGTGGAGCCTCGCTACAGCGGCATCGGCTGGTCCATCCGCGTCACCTCGCTGGAGGACAAGCTGGTGGGCAACGTGCGCGGCACGCTGTGGCTCCTGCTGGGCGCGGTGGGCTGCGTGCTGCTGGTGGCGTGCGGCAGCGTGGCGAACCTCCTGCTGGCCCGAGCGGCGGCCCGTGAGCGCGAGGTGTCCATCCGCGCGGCGCTGGGCGCGAGCCGAGGCCGGCTGGTGGCGCAGTTCCTCACCGAGAGCCTGGTGCTGTCGCTGGTGGGCGGAGCGCTGGGGTTGCTCCTGGCGCTGTGGGGCACGGATGCGCTCCTGGCCTTCATGGGAGACGGGCTGCCGCGCATGTCGCACGTGAAGCTGGACGTGACGTCGGTGCTCTTCACGATGGGCGTCTCCGTGTTCACCGGCCTGGTGTTCGGCCTGGTGCCCGCGCTCCAGTCGAGCCACGTGGACCTGAACGCGACGATGCGCGAGGGCTCGCGCGGCACGGAGGGCGGGCGCTCAGGGCGGCTGCGCTCGGGGCTGGTGGTGGCGCAGGTGGCCTTCGCGCTGATGCTGCTGGTGGGCGCGGGCCTGTTCATGAAGAGCCTGCTCGCGCTGCGCGGCGTCGACGCGGGCTTCAAGCCGGTGGGGGTGCTCACCGGTCAATTGGTGCTGCCGGACGCGCGCTATTCGGAGCCCGCGCGCAAGCTGGCGTTCCAGCGGGACTTGCTGGAGCGCCTGGAGGCCCTGCCCGGCGTGGAGTCGGTGGGGCTCACGAATCTCCTGCCCCTGGGAGGCATCTCCACGAGCGGCCTGGAGTTCGAGAGCCGGCCCGAGGTGAAGGGCGAGCTGTTGCCCGCGGTGGAGTTCCGGCTGGCGAGCCCGGGCTACCTGAGCACGCTGGGCGTGAAGCTGTACCAGGGCCGCCTGCACCAGGGCCTCGGCGAGGTGGGCGGGATTCCAGAGGTCGTCATCAACAGGCGCTTCGCGGACGTGTACTGGCCGAAGGGCAACGCGCTGGGCCAGCGGCTGTCGCTGGAGCCGATGACGCAATGGTCGACGGTGGTGGGAATCGTCGAGGACATGCGCGAGTGGGGCCTGTCCTCGCCCGCGCGGCCCGCGGCCTACTGGTCGCTGCCCGCGGCGCCCGCGTCGTACCTGAGCCTGGTGGTCCGGGCGAAGGCAGGAGCCCCGGAGGCGCTGCGCGCGTCCATCGAAGCGGAGCTGCGCGGGGTGGACGCGGACGTGCCCCTGTTCAACGTGGCGCCGCTGACGCAGTTGGTGGACGAGTCCATCAGCTCGCGCAGCCTGTCGGCCCTGTTGATGGGATTGTTCGCTGGCACGGCGCTGTTGCTGGCCGCGCTGGGCATCGCCGGCGTCGTGGGCTACTCGGTGACGCGGCGCACGCGGGAGATGGGCATCCGCATGGCGCTGGGGGCGGCCAGCTCCGACGTGTTGGTGATGGTGTTGCGACAGGGCTTGAAGCTGGCGGGGCTGGGCGTGGCGGTGGGGCTGGTGATGTCGCTGGGCCTGGCCCGCTTCCTGGGCAGCATGTTGTACGGCGTGACGGCGTATGACCCGTGGACCTTCACGGCGGTGGCGGTGCTCCTGGGCGGAGTGACGTTGCTGGCGACGTGGCTGCCGGCGCGGCGAGCCTCTCGCGTGGACCCCATCGTTTCCTTGCGCTCCGAGTGAGCACGAAAGCACCTCTCATGTCCTCACCTCTCATCTCCTTGCGTCAGGTCGAGAAGTCCTACCCGCTGGCCGGGGGCCGCAGCTGGGTGCTGCGCAACATCGACCTGGATATCCAACCGGGCGAGTTCGTCACGCTGATGGGCCCGTCCGGCGCGGGCAAGTCCACGCTGCTGGCCGTGCTGGGCATGCTCGACGCCGAGTGGAAGGGCGAGTACGTGCTGGACGGTCAGGCCGTGCACGCGATGAAGCCGAAGGAGCGCGGCGAGCTGTCCCGGCGCACCATCGGCTTCGTCTTCCAGCAGTACCACCTGCTCGACAACCTCACGGTGGCGGAGAACCTGGAGGTGCCGCTGTCCTACCGCAACCTCAAGCGCGGCGAGCGCGAAGCGCTGGTGGGGGACATGCTGGACCGCTTCCAGTTGGTGGGGAAGAAGGACCTGTTCCCCTCGCAGCTCTCCGGTGGACAGCAGCAGCTGGTGGGAATCGCCCGCGCGCTCATCGCCTCGCCAAAAATCCTGCTGGCGGACGAGCCGACGGGCAACCTCCACTCACAGCAGGCGAAGCACATCATGGAGGTGTTCCAGACGCTCAACAAAGCGGGCACCACCATCATCCAGGTGACGCACTCGGAGGCCAACGCGGCCTTCGGCCACCGCATCATCCAGCTCGCGGACGGCTGGCTCCAGAAGACCTGAGCAGGGCGAGGGGAGGGACACCATGCTGAGCGACGTGTTGATGGACGTGCGGTACGCCCTGCGGACGATGCGCCAGTCGCCCGTCTTCACCGTGGCGGCGGTGCTGGTGCTGGCCCTGGGCATCGGGGTGACGACGGCGCTGTTCAGCGTGGTGGACGGGGTGCTCCTGCGTCCGCTGCCCTTCCCGGAGCCGGAGCGACTGGTGGTGATGTCCTCGGAGCAGCCCCGGCGGGTGCCGCCGCGCTACAGCCTGCCCAGCTACGAGGACCTCGCGAAGCGGATGACGCAGGTTCGCTCGTTGAGCGCGTACACGGGCCACCTCTTCAACCTCACCGGCGAAGGGGACGCGCAGCAGGTGCGAGGCGCGTGGGTGGTGGGAGACTTCTTCGGCGCCTTCGGGACGAAGCCCGTGCTCGGAAGGACCTTCGCTCCTGAGGAGCGTGAGGCCCGCGTGGTGGTGCTCTCCCATGCGCGGTGGCAGAAGACCGGAGGGAGTCCTGGCGTGCTCGGTCAGACGCTGACGCTGGATGGACAGCCCTACACGGTGATTGGGGTGATGCCGCCGTCCTTCACCACGTTCGGCTTCACCACGGAGGTCTGGGCCCCGTTCGACAGTCAGCCGGGCGCGGCGCTGTCGGAGGAGCGTCTGGAACGGGGCGACCGGGCCTTCATCGTGGCGGGCCGGCTGGCGCCCGGGGCCACGCTGGAGTCCGCGCGGCACGAGCTGAAGGCCATGAGCGAGGAGATGCTCGCGTTGGACCGCAACCTGTCGCTGTGGCTGGTGACTTATGGCGAGCAGCTCACGTCGAACGTGAGCCTGCTGTTGTGGGTGCTCCTGGGCGCGGTGACGCTGGTGTTGATGCTGGCGGCGGCCAACGTGGCGCACCTCCAGCTCGCGCGTTCGGCGGCGCGTCAGCGGGAGCTGGGCATCCGCGTGGCGCTGGGCGCCGGACGGGGCCGGCTGGTGCGGCAGTTGCTCACTGAGAGCGTGTTGCTGGCGCTCCTGGGCGGCGTGGCGGGCGTGCTGCTGGCGCTGTGGGCCACGGACCTGGTGTTGATGCTCGGAGGCAACCGGCTGCCGCGCTCGGATGAGGTGGTGGTGCACGGCCGCGTCCTGCTCTTCGCGCTGGGAGTGACGCTGACGACGGGTGTGGGCGTGGGGCTGGTGCCCGCGCTGCAACGCAGCCAGTTGTCTCCGGGCGTGGTGTTGGGACGGGGCGCGACGGAGGCGTCGCGGGGGCGCACGCACGCGGTGCTGGTGGTGGCCGAGGTGGCGCTGGCGCTGATGCTCGTCACCGGCGCGGGGTTGATGCTCAAGAGCTTCTGGCGGATGCACCAGGCGGACCCGGGCGTGGATGCGTCGGGCGTCTTCGTGGCGCGGCTGTCGCTGGGGACGGAGCGCTACGGCGACACCGAGCGGGCGGCGAACTTCCATCGCGAGCTGACGAGGCGTCTGGCCGCGCGTCCCGAGGTCGCCGCGGTGGGCGTGGGGCAGAGCCTTCCGGCGGGAGGCGACATCCGCCGCTCGGGGTACTGGCTGGAGGGGACCGAGGACCCGCCGGTTCGCCCCAACGCGCTGGTCAACACCGCCACGCCGGGTTTCCTGGAGGCGCTGCGTGTGCCGCTGCTCGCGGGCCGCGGGCTGGCGGACTCGGACGGGCTGAACGCGCCGCTCGTCATGGTGGTGAGCGAGCGCTTCGCGCGGGACGTCTTCCCCGGCCAGGACGCGGTGGGCCGACGGGTCTCCTTCGGCGGTGACGACGCGGACGGCAACCCGCTCTGGGTCACCGTGGTGGGCGTGGTGGGCGACGTCGCATACGCGGGCATCGAGGCGGGCCATGAGCCCACGGTGTACAGGCCCATGGCGCAGGAGCCGTACGGGGGTGGGCAGCTCGCGGTGCGGGCGGCGGCGGGCCTCGTGCCCCAGGCGCTGGAGGCGGTGGTGCGCGCGGAGCTGCGCGCGGTGGACTCGCAGGTGGCGCTCGCGCAGGTGGCCACGCTGGAGGAGCGGCTGTCCATGGACCTGGGGCAGCCGCGCTTCCGGGCGGTGTTGCTGGGGGCCTTCGGCGTGCTGGCGCTGGTGCTGGCCGCGGTGGGCATCTACGGCGTGATGTCCTACTCGGTGACCCAGCGCGCGCAGGAGATGAGCATCCGGATGGCGCTGGGCGCACGCGCGGCGGACGTCCTGCGACTGGTGGTGGGACAGGCGCTGCGGCGGGTGGGCCTGGGGCTGGTGCTAGGGCTGCTCGGGGCGCTGGCGGCCCACCGCATCATGGAGGGCCTGCTCTATGGGATGGGCGCGTTGGATGTTTCGGTCTTGGCTTCTGTCTCGCTGCTGCTATTGGGCACCGCCTGGCTGGCGAGCTGGCTTCCGGCGCGCAGGGCGGCCAGCGTTGACCCCGCCTCCGTCCTGCGGCGCGGCTGAGCCTCTTCGTTTCTGGCACTCTTTCTTCCGGGATGTCCTCCGTGTCCGACCCTCTTGCTGTCGCTGTCATCAACCCTGCTCCTGTCTCCCCGCCCGTCGCCGCCGCGCGTCCCTCGCGCATCCTCATCGCGGATGACCAGGCTGACGTGCTGGAGGCCCTGCGCCTGCTGCTGAAGCGGGACGGCCACACAGTCGTCACCGCGCAGTCGCCCGCGGGAGCGCTCGCCACGCTGGAAGCCGAGGACGTGGACCTGGTGCTGATGGACTTGAACTACGCGCGGGACACCACGTCCGGGCGGGAGGGCATGGACCTGCTTGGCCGCATCCGCGCGCAGGACGCCTCGCTGCCCGTCGTGGTGATGACGGCGTGGAGCAGCGTGGAGGGCGCGGTGGAGGCGATGCGCGGCGGCGCGCGCGACTACGTGCAGAAGCCGTGGGACAACACGCGCCTGCTCGCCACGCTGCGCACGCAGCTGGAGCTGGGACGCGCGCTCAAGCGCAGCCGCCGGCTGGAAGAAGAGAACCAGCACCTGCGGCGAGGACAGGGTGGCCTGCCCACCATGGTGTCCGAGTCGCGCGCCATGATGCCGGTGCGCCGGATGATTGAGCGCGTGGCGCCGTCCGGGGCGAACGTGCTGGTGACGGGCGAGCACGGCACGGGCAAGGAGGTGGTGGCGAGGCTGCTTCATGCGTCCTCGACGCGCGCGGACCGGGCCTTCGTGGCGGTCAACTCCGGCGGACTGTCCGAGGGCGTCTTCGAGAGCGAGCTGTTCGGCCACGTGAAGGGCGCGTTCACCGACGCGAAGGCGGACCGTATCGGCTGCTTCGAGCTGGCGGACGGCGGCACGCTGTTCCTGGATGAGATTGGGAACATGCCGCTGTCGCAGCAGGCGAAGCTCTTGCGCGTGCTCCAGACGGGTGAGTTGCATCCGGTGGGCTCGTCCAAGACGCGGCGGGTGGACGTGCGGGTGGTGAGCGCCACCAACGTGGACCTGTCCAAGGCGGTGACCGAGGGCCGCTTCCGCGAGGATTTGCTGTACCGCCTCAACACGGTGGAAGTCCCGCTGCCGCCGCTGCGCGAGCGTCGTGAGGATATCCCCCTGCTCGCGTCGCACTTCCTGGCCGAGCACGGCAGGCGCTACGGGCGCAACGCGGCGCGGCTGACGTCCGGGGCGCTGGAGGCGCTCCTGGCCTATCCGTGGCCGGGCAACGTGCGCGAGCTGGAGCACGCGGTGGAGCGCTCGCTGCTGATGGCGGCGGGGGACGAGGTGTCGGCGGAGGACCTGCTCCTGCGCAGGGCGGGGCGTGAGGGCATGTCGCGGCTGGAGGAGATGACGCTGGAGGAGGTGGAGCGCTACCTCATCGAGCGCGCGCTGGCGCGGCACGAGGGCAACGTGAGCGAGGCGGCGAAGGGACTGGGCCTGTCGCGCAGCGCGCTGTACCGTCGGCTCCAGTACTACGGAATCAAGGGAGCCCGGTGAGACGTACGCGCAAGCCCTGGCCACATGACCTGCAGGTGCTGGCCCTGACGTGGCTGGCGGGCCTGCCCGGGGGAGTGGCCTCGCTCGCGCTGGTGTGGACGGGAGACTTCTCGTCCAAGGTCCGCTGGACGTTGACGACGCTGGTGGTGGGCGTCTTCCTCGGCGTGGGGCTCCTCGTCCGCGAGCGGGTGATGCGGCCCCTGCACGCGCTGGCGAACCTGTTGGCGGCGCTGCGCGAGGGTGACTACTCGACGCGCGGGCGTGGCGCGCGGGTGGGCGATGCGCTGGGCGAGGTGCTCCTGGAGGTGAACGCCCTGGGCGACACCTTGCGTGAGCAGCGGCTGGGGGCGCTGGAGGCGGGAGCGCTGCTCGAGCAGGTGATGGAGGAGATCGACGTCACGGTGCTGGCCTTCGATGTCGCGGGCACGCTGCGGCTGGTGAATCGCGCGGGTGAGAAGTTGCTGGGCCAGTCACGCTCGCAGTTGATGGGCAAGGGTGCCGGCTCGCTGGGGGTGTCGGACCTGTTGGAAGGCCCGGCGCCTCGGAGGTTGTCGCGCTCCTTCGCGGAGGAGGGCGGGCCGTACGAGCTGCGGCGCGGTGGCTTCCGTCAGGGAGGACTGCCGCATCACCTGGTGGTGCTGGCGGACCTGCGGCTGGCGTTGCGCGAGCAGGAGCGCGAGGCGTGGCGCCGGCTGGTGCGCGTGCTGAGTCATGAAATCAACAACTCGCTGGCGCCAATTCAATCCATCGCGGAGGCGCTGCGCGACACGCTGTTGATGGAGCCGCGTCCCTCGGACTGGGAGGACGACGCGAAGAGCGGCCTGGGCATCGTCGCGAGGCGCTCCGAGGCGCTGGCGCGCTTCATGTCCGCGTATGCGCGACTGGCGCGCCTGCCGCCCCCGGTGCTGGCGGGGGTGGAGGTGGACGGCTGGGTGC
>NZ_JABXEM010000638.1:0-451 GCF_013372595.1 Myxococcus sp. AM011 | reverse complement strand
GGTGGTGGCAGTTGGAGACAGCAAACTTTTTTGTAAACAACCCACGAGCTTTCTGTATGTCAACTCCCCGAACAGGTAAGACCTTCTCTACGGTTTTAGCAATCGACTTTTTGCAGCAACAAGGCGCTGAGGCAGCTTTAATTGTTGCACCGCTTACTGTAGCCGCTGAGGGTGAGTGGGCAAGGACAGCGCGAGAATGGTTCCCAAATAAAAAGACAGTGCTTATCCACAAAGACCGTGAGGCTGATTTAGACACTCCGGCTCATATCTATCTGATCAACCCCGATGGGATGAAACTTATAGCTGATAAATTGGCTAAGAAAGTGTCTCACGGTAAAATTTCTATCGTGGTATTCGATGAACTAACTGAGTTTGCCAATATGAAGTCCAAGCGGTGGATAGCAGCAAATAAAATTGCCAAAGATGCCCAGTATGTCTGGGGACTTACAGG
>NZ_JABXEM010000637.1:0-451 GCF_013372595.1 Myxococcus sp. AM011 | reverse complement strand
CATCCAGAAGGTGCGGGCGAAGATGTCCAGGTAGATGGCCTGGTCCGGGGTGGCGCGCGCCACTTCGCCGAGATCGTCGATCCGGTGGTCGAGGGCCGCGAGTAGGTAATAGGGCGTATAGCTGCTGGCGTTGCGGCGGATCACCTGCCAGTAGGCGGGGTCGCCCCAGCGCTCGTCGAGCTGCTCCATGGCGTCCTTGTAGGAAGCGGGTTCCTCCTTGAACGGCAGCTTGCGCGCGGTCTTCGCCATCAGGCTGCGATAACCGGCCAGTTCCATGTTCAGGCGCTTGGAGAGATCGCCGATGGTCTGGTTGCGACGAGCCTCGGCGAGATCCTGGCTGAGCGCCTTGTAGACGGCGTCGGCCGGCAGCGACTTGCCGTCCCAGGCGGAGATGGCTTCTACCGTCAGCGGCAACGAGCGAACCACTTCCGGGTTGGACACGCTCTTGTAG
>NZ_JABXEM010000636.1:0-451 GCF_013372595.1 Myxococcus sp. AM011 | reverse complement strand
CTACACTTCCCTCCTCAAGCCGCTGAATCTTACCTATACCCAGTATCTTGTGATGTTAGTTTTATGGGAAAAGAAAAAGACTTCAGTGAAAGAGCTAGGAAATGATTTGTGTCTGGATTCTGGTACGCTGACTCCCTTACTAAAAAAGTTAGCAGAAAAAAATTATATTAATCGTCAGCGTGAAACGGGTGATGAAAGAATCGTAAATGTTACGCTGACTCCTCAAGGTGCTGCGTTGCAAAAACAAGCAGAAGGTATTCCACAAAAGATCAAGTCTTATCTTCCACTTGAACAGGAAGAATTGGATACACTGCAACATCTGACCCGAAAAATGCTAGATAATTTTCATCAAGACCAGAAAAAGGGCTGAAACTGCTAGATGAACGATTTTATGAGGAAAACCAACTCATAAGATAACGTCATTTAGCGGTTTTTCTTTTTGCTCTTTCTC
>NZ_JABXEM010000635.1:0-456 GCF_013372595.1 Myxococcus sp. AM011 | reverse complement strand
AGCCAGTAGGAAGCGCCCCGCCCCGCCCGCTTCCTGGCGTGCTCAGGGGCCAGTCGAGCCGGACGCGTGGCCACCGGACACTTCCGGAGGTCTAGGAGGACAGGTGGGTTCCACGGAGGGACTGGCGGAATGGGTGCGGCGCGCGGCGAGTGGGGAGACCTCCGCCTTCAGTGAGCTGTACCGGCGCACTCGTCCCCTCGTGGCGAGGCTGATGGCGGGGTTCGCCCCGCTCGACTCCGACGAGGTGGAAGACGTCATCCAGGAAACCTTCGTCCGGGCATTCCGCGCCCTCCCCCGGCTCAAGGAGGCCGGCGCCTTCGAGGCATGGCTCCTGTCCATCGCTCGCAACCGGGCCCGGACGCGGCTGGAGCGCAAGGCGAGCCTGCGGCGCCTGGAGGACGACATCTCGGACCCGGAGCCGGAGACGGTGCCCGCCCTCCCGGAGGCCCTCCAGCT
>NZ_JABXEM010000634.1:0-458 GCF_013372595.1 Myxococcus sp. AM011 | reverse complement strand
TTCGTGGACAGGGCGCTCTCGACAGGGACATTGCCATGAAGAACGCACCATGGGGGCCGCTTCGCGCGGTTGCGTGCGCATGCCTGCTGCTGTGCGGCAGGTCGGCACTTGCACAGACCAACGAGCCGGTGGACGACAAGCCACCCAGCCTGGAAGCGCTGCAGCGCGAGCTTGTCGATACGCAGGCGCGCCTGCAGGAGCTCAAGCGCTCGATCCAGCAACAGGAAGCGCATCTGCGGCACATGCGGCGCGCGCTCGGCATGAGTGAGGGCCGACTCGACACCGTGCGCGGTGCCGGTGCTCCCGGCGCGGCCGGCGACGCCGTGGAACTCGCGCAGAACGACCAGCCCGGAACCACGCCTGTCGGCAAACCGCCGGAGCCTCCTGACCGGCCGCCACGCATCGCGCAGATTTTCGACGAGCCCAGCGCACTCACACCGCCGGGCAAGGTTGTTGTC
>NZ_JABXEM010000633.1:0-460 GCF_013372595.1 Myxococcus sp. AM011 | reverse complement strand
GAACTGAAGATCCCTGCCACGGCCAAGCGCGGGGACGTGTACTCATTCGAAGTTCTAGCGAATGATACTGTCGTCTCCCACGAGAGCTTTATCGTCACTGGCGAGCTGAACGAACGGGACGACTTCCTGTTTGGCAGCGAACGGCTGCTTGGCAAGCAGCAACGGGTGGTCGAGTTTGGCCGGTTCCGTGACGGATTCAACCGCGCTGAGACTGTGTTTGCGCCGCGGGCTGTACCTGGCATTGACGTGTCGGTGGACAACGGAACGATCTATGTCTCCCCGAATAACGATCTCGGCAACGCCACTCCGGACGTTTTTGACGCGACCGTCGACGTTTCCTTCTACAACTCCGGTGGTTCGAGGCCAGCGAAGCACCCGATCTTGCTCGACACCGACCGCGACGGCAACGCCGACATTTACGACCCGGATGATGACGGAGATGGTGTACTCGACACCATCG
>NZ_JABXEM010000632.1:0-460 GCF_013372595.1 Myxococcus sp. AM011 | reverse complement strand
CCCGCGCAGCCGCCCATCCGCGTCTTCGTCGTGGAAGACCAGACGAAGATCCTCAAGAACCAGCTCCGCCTCTTCGAGGGTCACCCCGAAATCGATATCGTCGGCACCGCGCTGTCCGGCGAGGCCGCGCTGGAGGAAGTCCCGCGCCTCATGCCCGACGTCCTCCTCCTGGACCTGGGCCTGCCGCGCATGAGCGGCATCGACGTGACGCGCGAAATCAAGGCCGTCTATCCAAAGATGGAGATCCTCATCTTCACCATCTTCGATGAGGAGGACAAAGTCCTCGAGGCCGTGAAGGCCGGGGCATCCGGTTACATGCTCAAGGGCTCGCCGGTCGACAAGATCATCGAGGCCATCAAGGAAGTCCGCGCCGGCGGCACCGTCATCCAGCCCAACCTCGCGCGCAGGCTCCTGCGTCACTTCCGCGTCGACCCGGACGCCGCCCCCATCCCTTCCGAGC
>NZ_JABXEM010000631.1:0-467 GCF_013372595.1 Myxococcus sp. AM011 | reverse complement strand
GGCCCGCCCTCCCCTGGCGGGCCCTCGCTCGGTCGCCCGGCGGGTCGCTGAGCCAACGAGCGTCGACCCGGTGCCGCCTCCGCGCAGGCCCTCGACGCTCTCCTCCACCCCTCCCAGAATCTCGGCGTCGGATGGGACCCCGCTTCGCGGCCACGTGTCGCCCGAGGTCGACCGCCGCCGGCCCACCGGCTCCACGGGCGGGCCCCACGGCCCTTCCCCGAGTCATGACGGGCACTTGGCGCGGGCCGACGGGACGAAGGGAGGCCCCAGCCGCGTTGCCTCCCGGACCCTCCGGCGCCTGGGTCCTTCCGGCGTCGGACAGCCCCGCCCATCCTGGGTGAAATCCAGGGGCCCAAGCACCTCGCGGCCCGTCGGACGTTGCTAGAGAATCGGGAAATAGGCACCTCCGCCGGGAGTTGCCTCGCCACTGAGCGGACAGGACAGCGTGAACCTCGACACCCCGCAGC
>NZ_JABXEM010000630.1:0-469 GCF_013372595.1 Myxococcus sp. AM011 | reverse complement strand
GTAGCCAGCAGGTAGACGAACAGGCCCGGCATGGCATAGAGCATGACGCTGGCGTAGAGCGTGGCGTCTTGCAGGATGTCGGCCGGCGTGCCGAGCCACCCCAGCAGCGCGTTAGCGAACGGGCCACCCAGCAGCGCCACCGCCAGGCCCACGATGAAGCCCACGGAGAGCGTGGTGCCGGCAACAGTCTTGACCGCCTCGGGCTTCTTGGCGCCCCACGCCTGCCCGATCAGCACCGCCGCACCGGACCCCAACCCGATGATGAAGGCGATGAAGAAGAACAGGATCGGGAAGAACGCCGACACCGCGGCGAGTGCCTTCACGCCCAGCATGTGGCCCACATAGACGTTGTTGAGCGTGCCCGACAACGATTGCAGGATGTTGGCCAGGATCAGCGGGCCGAGAAATGCAATGAATGTTCGCCACAACGGGCGAGCAGCAAGCGCTGTCATGCAGCCTCCTGTTGAGG